>CAZPJF010000310.1:0-4540 GCA_964586095.1 uncultured Gemmatimonas sp.
TGGGGGGGGCCCCCCCAAACCCCCGGGGGGGGGGGGGGGGCCGGCCGGGGGGGGGGGGGGGGGCGCGGACTGGGGGCGCGGACATGGGGCGCCACGCGGCGCGGTCACGGGGCGCGACGCGGCGGGGTCATCGCCAGCGTGGCTGGCCGGGGCGCCCGATCCCGCTCAGCGCGGCTCGCCACACCGCGGCGTGCCCGCCGCCGCAGCCGCGAGCACCGCCACGATCTCGCGCACCGTCGACGCCCCCGCGTCCGCGTCGTACCACCCCTGCTTCTCACGGCTGAACGTCTCGATCCGGCCCGCACCGCGCGCCTCGATCGCCTGCGCCTGCAGCGCCGCCGGGCGCTCCACCCAGCACCCGACGTCGTTCTCGGCCGCGTCGAGGACCACGACCGTCGGCGTGGCCGCCCGGCCATCTGGCGTCCGATGCGCCTCCATGACCGCCCGGCCGGCCTCGGGGAGGACGATCCGCATCGCGAGCGTGGGCACCTCGGCCACCAACCGCGCCAGGTACGGGATGGTGTTCACCGAATCGCTGCAGCCATCCACCGCGACGACGAGCAGCCTGAAGCCCGGGGGCAGCGCCCGCGCTGCCGCGAGCACGTCCGCGGGCACCACCGCGGCCGCGCTGTGGCGCTCCCATTGGTCGCGCCGCGCGCGGGCCGCGCCGAGGAAGGTGGCGTAGTCGACCCCGGACGCGTACAGCGCACCGAGCGTCGAATCCGGCGCGGCGTGCCCCGCGAGGCGCCCGTCGCCATCGCACGGGGCGGGAGATGCGTGAGACGGCGCGAGCGCGAGCGAGGCGAGGACGAGCGCGGTGAGCATCGGGACTCCGGGTGGAAGCCACCGCAAGATCGCCTGGGCCGCCTGAGCCTGTCCACTGCCGCAGGCCCCGATTACCCTCCCACCATGCCCGCCCTCCTCGACGCGCTCGTCGCCCACGTCGCCGCGAACCCGCTCGAGGCGGTCGCGGCCCTGGTGAGCGTGGTGAGCATCTGGCTCAGCACGCGCGAGCACATCGTGAGCTGGCCCACCGCGATCGTCGCGGTCGCGCTCTATTTCATCGTCTTCCTGCGCGCGCGCTTCTACGCGGGCATGGGCCTGCAGGTCATCTTCCTCGCCCTCTCGGTGTACGGCTGGTACCAGTGGCGGTTCGGCGGCGCCGAGCGCAGCGAGCTCCGCGTGTCGCGCACGCCGGCGCGGCTCGCGCTGCTCCTCGCCGCGGTCGGTGCGGGTGCCGCCGTCCTCCTCGGCCTCCTCCTCTCCCGCACCACCGACGCGACGCTCCCCTGGCTCGACTCGGCGCTCGCGGCGGCGAGCCTCGTCGCCCAGTGGATGATGACGCGCAAGCTCCTCGAGAACTGGCTGCTCTGGGTCGTCATCGACTGCTGCTACGCCGCGATGTACGCCTCCCAGCGGCTGCCGGTGACGGCGGCGCTCTACGCCCTCCTCGTACTCGTCGCGGCCAAGGGCCACGTCGACTGGCTGCGGTCATGGCGAGCGCGCGCGTCGTCCTGACGGGCCCCGAGTGCACGGGGAAGACGACGCTCGCGGCGCAGCTCGCCATGCGCTTCGGGGCGCCGTGGGTGCCGGAGGCCGCGCGCCGGTACGTCGAGACGGTGAGCGCCGACCTCTCGGCGGCGACGGTGGAGCCCATCGCGCGGCTCGGCATGCGGCTGGCGGACGAGGCGCTCGCCGCCGCGCCGCCGCTCTGCCTGTTCGACACCGACCTCGTGAGCACGGTCGTGTACGCGCGGCACTACTACGGGCAGTGTCCGCCGTGGATCGAGGCGGAGGCGCGGGCGCGCCGCGCGGACCTCTACCTGCTCGGCCTCCCGGACCTGCCGTGGACGCCGGACGGCGTGCGTGACCGCCCCACGAACCGCGCGGAGCTCCTCGCCGCGTTCGAGGGCGCGCTCCACGAGATCGGGGCGCGCGTGGTGCGCATCGGCGGGCTCGGCGAGACGCGGCTCGCGCGCGCGGAGTCGGCCATGCGCGAGTGGCTCGGCGCGACCGCCTCGGCGCCTCGAGGGGGCTAGGGCCGCGGGGCCCACCCGGCGACCGCCGCGTCGAGCCGCACGACGAAGCCCGCGATGGTCCGCGCCGCCCGATAGTAGAACCCCGGCTGGATCCGCTCCACGTCGTCGGTCGGCCGGTGGTAGTCCGGATGGTCCTCCACGCCGAAGTACACGAACGGGATCCTCGCCGCGTGGAACGCGCCATGGTCGGACTGGCTCGTCCAGTCGTCCTGCCCGCCGCCCGAGTCGTGGCCGAGCTTGAGCGTCACCGCGGCGGCCGGCACGAGCGCCTCCAGGATCGGCCGCACCTGCGGGTACGGGTGGGCGCCCGCGGCGTAGAGTTCGCCCTTGTCGTTCCGCGAGACCATGTCGAGGTTCACGTTCGCGACGATCGATGCGAGCGGCACGGGCGGCGCGGCGACGAAGGCGCGTGCCCCCTGCAGCCCCACCTCCTCGGCGTCCCAGAGCGCGAAGAGCAGCGTGTGCTCGGGCGGGTGCGCCTTGAAGTGGGCCGCCATCGCGAGCACGGCCGCGGTCCCGGAGGCGTTGTCGTCGGCGCCGTTGAAGATCTCCCCGTTGCGCGTCCCCACGTGATCGTAGTGCGCGCTGACCACCACGACCTTGGACGGGTCGCGCCGGCCGCGCACCACACCGAGCAGGTTGGCGCCGCGCACCGAGTCGCCGCCGGCGCGGCGCGGCGGGCGCACGAAATCGTGCGTGACGCGGCCTGCCACCGGCTCGAGGCCGATGCGCTGGAACTCGGACGCCAGCCAGGCGCGCGCCTTGGCGTTCTCCGGCGTGCCGGCGCCGCGGCCGCCCATGGAGTCGTGCGCGAGACGTGCGAGGTCCGCGAGCAGGCGCGCCGAATCGAGCACGGGGAGCGCGCCCGCCTGGAGGCGGGGCGCGCCGTCGGTCGCCGCTCCGTCCGACGTGCCCGCCTGCGCGGCGGACGCGCCACGTGCGCAGCCGAAGGGGAGGAGTCCGGCCGCCGCGACGAGCGCGAGGACGGCGAGGCGAGGGTCTCGTGAGGTCATGCCCGCAATCTGCCGCCGAGCGGCCTGCGGCTCAACGGAGCGCGGCCGGCGCGCCCACGCCCTCGATGACGAAGCGCGCCCGGTACTGCGGCGCACCGGCGGCCGGGTCGCCTCCGGCCACCTCGAGCAGGCGCACGCGCCGCTGCAATGACGCGTAGGCGGCGACTCGCGGCCCCATCACGGAGCGGAGCGTGTCGGCCTGCAGCCAGCCCACCGTGATCGGCGCGCCGCCCACGACCTCGAGCTCCACCTCGCCCTCCCACACGCAGACCAACGGCGCGTGGCAGCGCGAGTCGCCGAGGACGCGGTTGAACCGGAAGGACACCGACCCGTCCGCGGCGGCCACGCTCGCGCCGACCGGGATCCAGACCGGCTCGCCGAGCGCGACGGTCACCGACTCGACCACGGCGGTGGGCGCTCCGCAGGCGCCCAGCATGCTCGCGAGCAGCGCCACGAAGCCGCCGCGCGCGCGGGGGAAGAAGAACGGGGCAAGGCGTCGCATGGTACACGCCTTACCCCGCTCACCCTTCCCCCGTCACCAGGGGCCCAGCGTCACGGGACGGACCGTCGTCCCGCGTCCATGGATCCTCAGAAGGCCGTCACCGCCTCGAGCATGAAGCCCTTGAACCGCCCGCCGTTGCGGATGTCGGTCGAGACGAAGTCGTTGTACTTCTGGTCGACGTACTCGGCCTTGAGCAGCAGGCTCGGGGTGATGAACCAGCCGCCGCCGATCTGCATGCGGTTGACGCTCACGTCGGTGTTCGCGCCGCCGAAGTTCCCCGAGACCGTGTTCCACCGGCCGCCCACGTAGAGCGCCTCGCCCGGGAGGAAGCGGTAGACCAGCTCGGCCATCTGCTGCGTCACGTCGCGGGTCTCCGTCTCCGCCGCCGACCGTCCGGTGGCCTTCTCGTACATCCCGAAGAACTCGAGGCCGCGGAACTTGATGAAGGGGTTCACCATGAGGCCGGTCATCTCGTCCGAGAACCCGGGGTTCACGCGGCCCGAGGTGAACTGCGCCGATTCGGTCGCGCGGAAGTTCTCGAGCACGTAGTAGTAGCGCGAGCCGGCGCGGTCGCCGCTGTAGATCGTGTTGCTGATCGCGCTGTTCTGGTCGCGCCACGAGCCGGTCAGGCGCACGCGGAGGTCGTCGTTGAGCTGCTTGTCGTAGCCGAGCTTGATCATGTGCGCCGGGTCACGGTCGGCCGGCCGCGCGAGCTGGCCGCGGATCTCGCCGTTCGTGATCGCGCCGACCACCAGGAACCCGTTGTACTGCCACACCGCCTCGGCGCCCACTTCGGTGGTGAAGGCGTCCATGATCGAGTTGCCGACGAACGGGTTGTAGATCGCCTGCCCGTTGTCGCTGCGGCGGAAGTGCATGTCGCCGTAGTTCACCTCGAAGTGGCCGATCTTGACCGTCGTGTACTTCATGATGGTGTGCAGCATGTCGAAGTCGATCGGCGACTCGTCGATCTGGATGAAGCCGTCCTT
>CAZPJF010000311.1:0-1109 GCA_964586095.1 uncultured Gemmatimonas sp.
GCGGCGGCACCACCGGCACGCCCAAGGCGGTGCGCGTGCACCACGGCGGCCTCGTCTGCACCGGCCTGCAGGTGCGCGCCTGGCTCGCGGCGGCGCTCCCGGAGTGGGACGGCACGTACTGCCTCCCGCTCCCGATGTTCCATTCGTACGGCGCCTGCGGCGTGCAGTCGGTCTGCTTCATCGGGCACAACCCCATCGCGCTCGTGCCCAACCCGC
Source organism: uncultured Gemmatimonas sp. (assembly GCA_964586095.1). GTDB lineage: Bacteria > Gemmatimonadota > Gemmatimonadetes > Gemmatimonadales > Gemmatimonadaceae > Pseudogemmatithrix. Next base: position 217 of record CAZPJF010000311.1, read on the forward strand.
GCGACCTCGATGACCTCGTGAAGACCATCGAGCGCACGCAGCCCGCGATCTTCTGCGGCGTCCCGTCGCTCTACAACGCCCTGCTCAACCACCCGCGCGTGGCCGCGGGCCGCGTGAACTTCCGTTCCATGAAGGCCTGCGTCTCCGGCGCCGCGCCGCTCATGGCCGAGACGCACCGCCGCTTCACCGAGGTCACCGGCGCGCGCGTGATCGAGGGCTATGCGATGACGGAGTCGATCCTCGCCGCCACCGTCTGGCCGCTCGGCGGCCAGCAGAAGGTCGGCTCGGTCGGCATCGCGCTGCCCGATTGCCAGGTGCGCATCGTCGATGCCGACGACCCCACCAAGGCGATGCCGCCCCGCGAGGTCGGCGAGATCCTCCTCACCGGGCCGCAGATCATGCGCGGCTACTTCAATGCGCCCGAGGGGACGGACCCCATCCTCCACACCCATGCCGACGGCACCCGGTGGCTCCACACCGCCGACCTCGGCTATCTCGACGAGGACGGCTTCCTGTTCATCGTCGACCGCAAGAAGGACCTGATCAAGATGGGCGGGATGCAGGTCTGGCCGCGCGAGATCGAGGAGGTGCTCGCGAAGCACCCCGCGGTGGCCGAGGTGGGCGTGCGCGGCTTCCCCGATCCCGCGCGCGGGGAGGTCGCGGTCGCGTTCGTGGTGAAGCGCACGGGGCAGGAGGTGACCGCCGAGGCGCTGCGCGCGTGGTGCAAGGAGCATCTCGCGCCGTTCAAGGTGCCGGCGCGCGTCGCGTTCAAGCCCGAGCTCCCCAAGTCGATGGTCGGCAAGGTGCTGCGGCGCTTCCTGGTCGAGGACGGAGCGCCCGCCGCGTGAGCTCGCCTTCCGGCGCGCGTTCGCCCGTGCGCCGCACCTTGCGTG
>CAZPJF010000311.1:1209-4536 GCA_964586095.1 uncultured Gemmatimonas sp.
ATGCCCGCGCACCCCGGCGCGGCTTCCTGGCGTGCCTCGCCGCGGCGACCCTCGTCGGAGCCTGCACACCGGCCCCGGCGCCGTCGGCGCGGGTCCCGTTCACCGCGCGCGCGCCCCGCGTGCTCCTCATCGGCTTGGACGGATTCCGCGCCGACTACGTGGATCGCCCCGCCGCGGTGCGCCTCCGCGCACTCGCCGCGCGCGGCGTGCGCGCCGAGCGGATGGTCCCCGCGTTCCCGTCCAAGACCTTCCCGAATCACTACACGATCGTCACCGGCCTCACGCCGGAGCACCACGGCATCGTCGCCAATGCCATGGAGGACGCCGCGCTCGGCGAGTTCCGCACCGGCGACCACCCGGCGGTCCGCGACGCGCGATGGTGGGGCGGCGAACCCATCTGGGTGACCGCCGAACGGCAGGGACGGAGGTCCGCGATCCACTTCTGGCCGGGTTCCGAGGCGCCCATCGGCGGCGTGCGCCCCTCCTGGTACGAGCGCTACGATCATGACCGGCCGCGCGCGGCGCGCGTGCAGCGCGTGCTCGAGTGGCTCGCCATGCCCGAGCCCGACGCACCGGCGATGCTGGCGCTCTACTTCGCCGACACCGACGACGCGGGGCATGCGCACGGGCCCGACGCACCCGAGGTCGACTCCGCGATCGCGAAGGTCGACTCCGCCGTCGGCGCCATCGTCGACGGCATCGCACGGCTCGGGCTCACGGACGTGGTGAACCTCATCATCGTCGCCGACCACGGCATGGTCCGCTCGGATCATGAGCACCTGATCGACATCGAGGACTACCTCGACACCTCGATGGCGCACATCGTCGACTGGACGCCGGTCGCCGCGATCCAGCCCAAGCCGGGGCAGGAGGCGCGCACCTACGCCGCGCTCAAGGGCCGGCATCCGCACCTGCAGGTCTACCGCAAGGGCGAGGTCCCGGCGCGCCACCGGTTCAACGCGCACCCGCGCATCACGCCCATCGTCGCCATCGCGGACGAAGGATGGACCATCACGAGCCGCGCGTGGGCGACCCGCCGCCGCGCGGAACGCTGGGTCGGCGGCCAGCACGGCTACGACGCGGAACTCCCGTCGATGGGCGCCGTCTTCATCGCCGCAGGGCCGGGCATCGCGGAAGGGCGCGTGGTCCCACCCTTCCGCAACGTGCATGTGTACCCGTTGATGGCGCACCTGCTGGGACTGCGCGCCGCGCCATCGGATGGCGCGCTCGACTCGGTTCGCGGAATGCTCCGGTGAGCGCTCGTGAGGATGAAGGCTGAAGGAGGGATGATGACCGACGCGCACACCTTCACCCTTCATCCTCCATCCTGATTCAGATCACGTCGATCTCCCGCAGCTCGATCCGCCCGCCGAGCGCCAGGTGCGGACAGTCCGCGCAGAGCTGCACCGCTTCCGCGTAGTCCTTCGCCTCGATCAAGAAGAAGCCGCCCACCACTTCCTTGGCCTCGGCGTACGGTCCGTCCTTCACCGCGAGCTTGCCGCCGGGTGCGGAGAGGTGCTTGCCGCCCTCGTCCTTGAGCTTCTCGCCGCCGGCGAGCTTTCCGGCCTGGGCCATCTTCCCGCTCCACGCCTGGTACCGCGCGATGATGCGCTGCATCTCGTCGGGGGACATGCGGCCGAGCGTGGGCATGTCGTCGTGCAGGATCAGCATGAACTTCGGCATCGGGGACTCCTCGTGATGATGGATGTCGCGGCCGGCGCGTCCGGCCGTCGGTGCGCTATGACGGACGGCGGGCCGCGGGATCGACATTGGTGGGCGGCACGGATGGCGCGAGCTCGTCAAGTCGTTGATCCACTTGGCGTTGCATCGCCGCTGACGCGGTCAGCTCGCGCGCCCGCTGCCAGGCCGCGCGGGCCTCGTCGGGCCGATCGCGCTCGCTGAGCAGCGCACCCCGCACGGCGTGCAGCAGCGGGTACTCGTCGAGCGCGCCGCTGCGCACGAGCGGGGTGAGCTCGCGCCAGGCCGCCTCGGCGCCGCGCAGCTCGCGGATCGCGACCACGCGATTGAGTGCGACCACCGGCGACCGCGAGATCGCGACGAGCCGGTCGTACGCTGCCACGATGCGCGCCCAGTCGGTGAGGAACCAGCTGGGCGCGATCGCGTGGACGGAGGCGATCTCCGCCTCCACGTGCCAGGCGGTCTCGCGCTCGCCCGCCGCGGCCCGCTCCAGGTGCATGAACCCCCGCGCGATGAGCGCGGCGTCCCACCGCGAGCGGTCCTGCTCGGCGAGGCGCAGCGGCGTGCCGTCCGCATCCGTCCGCGCCGCGAACCGCGACGCATGAAGGCAGAAGAGCGCGGCCAGCGCATGCACCGCCGGGGACGCCGTCTCGCGATGCCGCGCCAGCCGCTCCACGAGCCGGAGCGCCTCCGCGGCCAGCTCCTCGCGCACCAGCGACGCGCCGGCGTGCGCCGTGTGCGCCTCGTTGAACATCAGGTACAGCACGTCGAGCACCGCGTCGAGGCGTGCGGCGAGCGCATCGCCCTCCGGCAGCGCGAAGCTCGCGTCCGCCTCGCGCAGCGCGCGCTTGGCGCGCACGAGGCGCTGGGCGATGGCGCGCTCGTCGGCGAGGAAGGCGCGCGCGATCTCGCCGACGCCGAACCCGCTCACGAGCTTGAGCGTGAGCGCCACGCGCGAGTCCGCCGAGACCGCGGGGTGACAGCAGAGCAGCATCATCCGGAGCCGGTCGTCGGCGAAGGGGTCACCGTCCGCACCGGCCGTCGTCCGCGTCGCACGCGTCGGGTGCCTCGTGTGCGTCGAGTCGGTCGTGGATGTGGCGGCGTCGGCCGCCGACCAACCCTGGTGCGCGGCGCCCTCGACCGCGGCGTCGAGCTCCGCCGCGATCAGCGGGGCGCGGTCGTCGAAGGCGCGCTCGCGGCGCAGCGCGTCGAGCGCCTTGCGCCGTGCGACCTGCAGGAGCCACGCCGCCGGCTGCGCGGGCACGCCGGTGCGCGGCCAGTGCCCGAGCGCCGCGACGAACGCCTCCTGCACCACGTCCTCCGCGAGCGCGAGATGGGCGGGGCCGAGGAGGCGGGTGAGGAGGGCGGTGAGGCGGCCGGCCTCGTCGCGGAAGAGCCGGTCGACGAGGGGCCCGAGGCGCGGATCGTCGTCCGGCTCCGGGTCGGATGGGGAGTCGGACGCGGCGTCGGACGCCGCGCGCGCTGCGCCGCTCACCCCGCGCGGTGGCTAGAACTCACGCCGCTTCATCTCCTTGAACATCTTCTCGCGCTCCTGGTCCGCCTCGTCGGTCACCCGCTGCGGCGCGGTCTTGTCGTAGGTCTTCGCCTCGAGGTTCCGGGGCTTGGCCT
>CAZPJF010000312.1:0-4533 GCA_964586095.1 uncultured Gemmatimonas sp.
CGGAGAACCGCCTCCACGTGCAGAAGGCCGTGATGGCCGCGCTGTTCGGCGGCGAGGCGCTGCGCTGACGATGTACGCGGTGATCGGCGCGGGACCGATGGGCCTCGCCGCCGCGCGCACGCTGCAGAAGCACGGCCTCCCCTTCACCGGATTCGAGCTGCACGACGACGTCGGCGGGCTGTGGGACATCGCCAACCCGCAGAGCACGGTCTACGAGAGCGCGCACCTCATCTCGTCCAAGCGGATGACGGAGTTCGCCGAGTTCCCGATGCGCGACGCGGTCGCGCCGTACCCGCGGCATGACGAGCTGCGGCGCTACTTCGCGGACTTCGCCGACGCGTTCGACCTGCGGCGGCACTTCGAGTTCGGGACGCGGGTCACGCGCGTGGAGCGCGCACCGGGGGGCGGCTGGGACGTCACCACCGAGTGCGCGGGCGTGCCGCGGACCCGCCGCTTCGCGGGGGTGCTCATCGCGACCGGCACGCTCCACCACCCGCACCAGCCGCCGCTGCCCGGGCGATTCGCCGGCCGCGTGATGCATTCGGCCGAGTACAAGCGCGCCGAGGTGTTCGAGGGGCAGCGCGTGCTCATCGTGGGCTGCGGGAACTCGGGCGCCGACATCGCGGTGGATGCGGTGAAGCGCGCGCGCTCGGTGGACCTGTCGCTGCGGCGGGGCTACTACTTCCTCCCCAAGTTCGTGCGCGGACGGCCCATCGACACGCTCGGCGGCCTGGTGAGGCTCCCGCGCGCGCTCAAGCAGCGGGTGGACGCGTTCATCGTCCGGCTGCTGGTCGGGCGCCCCAGCGACTACGGCCTCCCGGACCCGGACTACCGGATGTACGAGTCGCACCCGGTGATGAACTCGCTGGTGCTGCACCATCTCGGGCATGGCGACATCCGTGCTCGGCGCGACGTGGCGGCGGTGGATGGGCACATGGTGCGCTTCGTCGACGGCGAGGCGGCCGACTACGACCTCATCCTCCAGGCGACGGGCTACGCGCTGCACTATCCGTTCATCGCGCGCGAGGCGCTGCACTGGCCGGACGGGGCGGCGGCGCCGCGGCTCTGGCTGAACGTGATGCACCCCGCGGACGACTCGATCTTCCTGATGGGGATGGTGGAGGCGAGCGGGCTCGGGTGGCAGGGGCGCTACGAGCAGGCGGAGCTCGTGGCGGCGTACCTGAAGGGGCTCGCCGAGGGGCGGCCGGCCGCGCGCGCGATCCAGCGCGAGAAGCGGGCGTGGCAGGGCGGGCGGATCGACGGCGGCTACCGGTACCTCGCGGTGGACCGCATGGCGTACTACGTGCACAAGGACACCTACCTCGCGGCGCTGCGGCGGCACCTGCGCGCGCTGGGCGTCCGGTGAACGACGCGCTGCCGCTCCGCTTCGAGCCGTCCGGGCTCGTGGCGCTCAACGCGATCATCGCGCTGATGATCCTCGGCGCGTCGCTCGACCTGCGCGTCGACGACCTGCGGCGCGTGGTGGCACGGCCGGCGGGGGTGCTCGCAGGGCTCTCGGCGCAGGCGGTGCTCACGCCGGCGGCGACCTGCCTGCTCACGTGGGCCTTCCGGGTGGACCCGGCCCTCTCGCTCGGGATGATGCTCGTGGCCGCCTGCCCGAGCGGGGCGCTCTCGAACGTGCTCACCTGGCGCGCGCGCGGCAACGTGGCGCTGTCGGTCGGGCTGACGACGGTGTCGAGCCTCGCGGCGACGGTGCTCACGCCGCTCAATTTCGCGCTCTACGGCTGGCTGAACCCGCGGACGCGCCCGCTGCTGCAGGAGGTCTCGCTGCCGGTGGGGGGGATCCTGCTGCAGGTGCTGCTCGTGCTGGCGCTGCCGGTGGTGCTCGGGATGCTCGTCGGCGCCAAGGCCCCGCGGTTCGCGCGCCGCGCCGAGCGGCCGCTGCGCGGCGCGAGCTTCGTGGTGCTGATGGCGTTCATCGCCGGGGCGTTCCTCGAGAATCGGGCGCTGTTCGTCTCGCGGTTCGGCGACTTCTTCTGGCTGGTGGTGCTGCAGAACGCGATGGCGCTGGGGATCGGGCTGCTCGTGTCGCGCGCGGCCGGGCTCGACGAGGCGGACCGGCGCGCGGTGACGATCGAGGTCGGGATCCACAACTCCGGGCTCGGCCTCGCGATCCTGTTCACGTTCTTCCCGGCGGCGGGCTCGATGATGCTGATCACCGCCTTCTGGGGCGTGTGGCACCTGGTGAGTGGGCTGGCGCTCTCCGCGTGGTGGGCGCGGCGCGGCGCGATGGCGGGCGCGCCGGCATGACCCCGCTCGCGGGGCGGCGGGTGCTCATCACCGGGGGCGCCGGCTACGTGGGCGGGCTGCTCGGGAGCCGGCTCGTCGCGCAGGGCGCCCACGTGCTCGGGACCGACCTCCGCGCGCGGAGCAACCTGCCGTTCGCGGTGCAGGCGCTCGACGTGCGCGACCCGGCGCTGGCGCCGCTCCTCGGCGCGCACGGCATCACGCACGTGGTCCACCTCGCGTCGGTCCTCGAGGGAGGACGCGACCGCGGACGCGACCATGACATCGACGTGAACGGCACGCGGAACGTGCTGGCGTGCTGCGTCGAGGCCGGGGTGCGGCACCTCACCGTGTCGAGCTCGGGGGCGGCGTACGGCTACCACGCCGACCACCCCGAGTGGATCGACGAGTCGGTGCCGCTGCGGGCGGGCGAGGCCTTCGCGTATGCGCACCACAAGCGCCTCGTGGAGGAGCTGCTCGCGGAGCATCGCGCCCGGCATCCGGGCCTCGCGCAGCTGGTGCTGCGCATCACCGCGGTCCTCGGCGCCACCACGCGGAACGCGATCACGGCGCTCTTCGAGCAGCCGTTCGTGCTGGGCCTCCTGGACAGCGACTCGCCGTTCACGTTCATCTGGGACGAGGACGTGGTCGGGGCGATCCTGCACGGCGTGGCCGCCGACCGGCAGGGCACGTACAACCTCGCCGGCGACGGCAAGCTCACGCTGCGCGAGATCGCGGCCTTGCTCGGCAAGCCGTTCGTGCCCGTGCCGGCGGGCCTGCTCGAGGCCGCGCTGCGCGTGGCACGGTACGTGGGGGTGGGACGCTACGGGCCGGAGCAGGTGGACTTCCTGCGCTGGCGGCCGGTGCTGGACAACCGGCGGCTCAAGGAGGAGTTCGGGTACCGGCCGGCCAAGACGAGTGCGGAGGCGTTCGCGTACTACGTGGCCCACGCGGCGGCGCGCTCGGCGCCCTCGGCGCGGGCGGCGCGGTGAGGGTCGGCCGCAGGGCGCCCGGCTTCCGGCTGCAGGACGAGACGGGCGCGTGGGTCGCGCTGGACGAGCTCCGCGGGCGACGCGTGGTGCTCTTCTTCTTCCAGAGGGCGGGCACGCCGGGGTGCACCGTGGAGGCATGCGAGTTCCGCGACCTGATGCCCCGCTTCGCGGCGGCCGGGGCGGCGGTGTACGGTGTCTCGCCCGACACCTGGCGGCGGCACGCCAAGTTCAAGGCGGCGCAGCGGCTGCCGTACGCGCTCCTCGCGGACAAGGGAGCGGTGGCCTGCCAGGCGTACGGCGTGTGGCACCGCAAGCTCTTCTGGGGCCGGTACTACATGGGCGTGGTGCGGTCGACGTTCGTGATCGGACCCGACGGCCGGCTCGAGCACGCGTGGCGCGATGTGCACCATGAGGGGCACGCCGCGGAGGTCAGCGCGTGGCTCCGCGCGACAGTGGGGACACGGGCTGTCGAGGCGTCGTCCGGGTCGGGCGCGCGGGCGACGCGCGGCGGAGGAACGCGCGGGCGCCGCTGAGGCGGTGGTCCGATGCGGCCCCGCGCCCGGGGTGGTAGCTTTTGCGCGGTCATGCATGAGGACTTGATCACGCGCCTGCAGGCGGCCGTCGGGGACGCCTACCAGATCGAACGCGAGTTCGCGTCGGGCGGGCAGAGCCGGCTCTTCCTCGCGGCGGAGCAGGAGGTCGACCGCAAGGTCGTGATCAAGCTGCTGCCGCCGGAGATGGGCGGGGAGATCGAGGCCGAGCGCTTCAAGCGGGAGATCCGCGTGCTCGGTGCGCTCCAGCATCCGCACATCGTGCCGCTGCTCCAGACGGGGCACGTGGGCGACCTGCTGTGGTACGTGATGCCGTTCGTGCGCGGCGACTCGCTCGCCGCGCGGCTGCGGCAGGGCCCGCTGCCGGTGCCCGAGGCGCTCAAGACGCTCTATGAGGTGGCGGACGCGCTCGCGCACGCGCACCAGGCGGACGTGGTGCATCGCGACCTCAAGCCGGAGAACGTGCTCTTCCAGTCGGGGCACGCGATGCTCGCGGACTTCGGCGTGGCGCACGCGCGGCTGGAGGGGCGGCGGCGCTCGAGCGGGGTGGGGCTCGGCGAGATGCGGCGCAGCATCGCGATGAGCGCCGGGCGGCTGACGCAGCATGGCTTCGCGGTGGGGACGCCGGCGTACATGGCGCCGGAGCAGTTCATCGGCGACGACCCCGCCGACGCGCGCGCCGACGTCTACTCGCTCGCGATGATGGGCTACGAGATGCTCACGGGGCAGGCGCCGTTCTCCGA
>CAZPJF010000313.1:0-4531 GCA_964586095.1 uncultured Gemmatimonas sp.
TGAACTCCACCGTGAGGAAGGCGCCGCACACCTTGATGTTCGCCTCGCCGCGCCCGGTCGAACCGGCCGCCCCCACCGTGTTGTCGCAGTACTGCCCGGCACCGATCACCGGCGAGTCGCCGATGCGGCCGGGGATCTTCCACGCCATGCCGCTCGTCGTCGTGACCGAGCTCAGGTCCCCGCGCGCGTCGACCGCGTTCATGTTGATCGTGCCGGTCGTGAACTTGATCGCGATCGGGTCGTCGCGGTCGAGCCAGGCATCGTCCTTGTTCAGCCGGCTCTTCCACCGCAGCCAGTCCTGGCGGGTGCGCTCGGTGAGGAGCTCCTGTTCCTTGAAGCCGACGTCGAGCGCGAACCGCTTGGCGCCCTCGCCCACGAGCATGATGTGGTCGGTGAGATCCATCACCGCCTTGGCGACGAGGCTCGGCGTGGCGATGCCCTCGAGCGCCCCCACGCTGCCGGCGCGCTTCGTGGGGCCGTGCATGCAGCTCGCGTCGAGCTGGACGACGCCGTCCGCGTTGGGGAGGCCACCGATGCCCACGCTCTGGTCGTCGGCGTCGAGCTCCTGGATGTTGACGCCGGAAATGATCGCGTCGAGCGGGTCGGCGCCGCGGGTGAGGTGGCCGAAGGCGGTCTCGACGCCGCGAAGCCCGTTGGCGCTGGCGATCACCACGGGGCTGGCGGCGGGGGATGCGGGGCTGCCCTCGGCCCGGCGGGGTGCGAGGGAGAGCGCCGCGGTGGCGGCGGCGGTCGAGGACAGGAAGTCGCGGCGGGTCGGCATGCCGCGAAGGTACGGCCGGCCGGGCTCTGGCGGAATGCGGGATGCGGGGTGCGGGATGCGGGGAGGTGAAGACCGATGCGGGTCGTACGGGCGGTACGGGGTGCGGACGTGGGGCCGGATGCGGGGAACGGTGACATCGAGCGGGCGGTCCCCGGCATCGCGATGCTGGATGCGGGGGAGGGGGGAGCTGAGGGGCCCATGGGCGAGGACCGCACGGACGCCGACGAACGCAGAGGATCGGCACGGGTGCGCGGTGTGCCTCAGCGTTCGAAGCGGGCTCGGTCGGCGCGCGTGTCGGCGCGGGTGTTGCGGATCATGGTGAGCAGGAGGCGACGGATCGAGACCAACCGAACGATCCGCTCGGCGCGATCCGCGTGTGCGGCGGTCTCGTACCACGCGATGCACTCGCGCGTGGAGCCGAGCGCATACTCGAGGAACTTCCGCCGTTCGGCGGCCGTGCCGCGCGAGTAGCCCTCGGCGATGTTCGCCGCGACCGACCCCGCCGCCCGCAGGAGTTGCCCCCCGACCTCGCGCATCAGGGCATCCCGCCCCATCTCCCCCGCATCGAGCCGCGCCGCCACCGCCGCCTCCCGCGCCAACCGATACGCCGACAGCCGCTCCAGCGGGTCGACCCGCTCCGCATCCCCATTCGTCGTCATGCGCCCAAGATGCCCGGCCGCACGCGGCGTCCCGCATCCGTTCCATGCACCCCGGCCCGATCCGTTCCCCCCGCACCCCGCATCCCCCGCATCCCGCATCCGGATCCCCACGGCCGCCCGCTCAATGCCGCCGTTCCCCGCATCCAGCCCCCAGCCCGCACCCCGTACCGCCCGTGCACCCGGCATCGGTGTTCACCTCCCCGCCTCCCGCACTAGCTTGAGGGCATGACGAGCCCCGACCTCTCCCGCATCCCCTTCTTCGAAGGCATCGGCGAGCAGCAACTCTGGCACCTCTCCCGCACCGGCGAGCGCACCGAGTACGCCCCGAATCAGCCGCTCTTCGAATCCGGCCAGCCCCGCCGCGCCTTCTGGGTGATCCTCGAGGGCAACCTCGCGATCGAGACCACCGTCCACGGCGTGCCGCATCGCCTCTCGACCCTCGGTCCCGGTGACGTCATCGGCGAGAGCATCCTGCTCGACGAGCACACCCACAGCACCACCGGCCGCGCCACCGTCCCGCTGGTCGCGCTCCGCTTCGCCAAGGAGGCGCTCGAGCCCCTCCTCAAGGACAAGCCCGCGCTCTACGCGCACCTCGTGAGCAAGAGCGCCCGCGCCATCCGCGACCGCCTCCGCCAGGCCGACGCCTCCCTCACCGGCCAGGGCCGCCTCCTCGGCTACGCCCCCTCCGGCCGCACCCGCCGCGAGCATGACCTCCTCGGCGACCGCGACGTCCCCGACGCCGCGCTCTACGGCGTCCAGACCCTCCGCGCCATCGAGAACTTCCCGATCACCGGCGTCACGCTCCGCGACTTCCCCGAGCTCATCGTCGCCCTCGCGCAGGTGAAGGAAGCGGCCGCCCGCGCCAACAAGGGCCATCCCGACCTTCCGGACGAGGTCTTCGACGCCATCGTCCAGGCCAGCCGCGAGATCCAGGCCGGGCGGCACCACGAGCACTTCCGCGTCGACATGATCCAGGGCGGGGCCGGGACCTCGAGCAACATGAACGCCAACGAGGTGATCGCGAACCGCGCGCTCGAGCTGCTCGGGGAGCCGCGCGGCACGTACACGCGCGTCCATCCCAACGAGCACGTGAATCTCGCGCAGTCCACCAACGACGTCTACCCGACCGCCATCCGCCTCGCGCTCCACGCCGCCATCGGCCGCCTGCAGGGCGAGATGCGGCAGCTCGTCGACGCCTTCCTCGCCAAGGGCGCCGAGTTCGCGCCGCACGTGAAGATGGGCCGCACGCAGCTGCAGGACGCCGTGCCGATGACCCTCGGCCAGGAGTTCAACGCGTTCGGCCACACCATCGCCGAGGACGTCGACCGGCTCGAGGAGGCCAAGGCGCTGATGCGCGAGATGAACATGGGTGCGACCGCCATCGGCACCGGCATCACGGCCCCGCGCGGCTACACCGAGCGCGTGCGCGCCGAGCTGAGCGCCGTCACCGGCCTCGCGATGATCACCGCCCCCGACCTCGTCGAGGCGACGAGCGACACCGGGGCCTTCGTGCAGGTGTCGGGCGTCCTCAAGCGCTGCGCGGTGAAGCTCTCCAAGGTGTGCAACGACCTGCGGCTCCTCTCCAGCGGCCCCCGCACCGGGCTCGCCGAGATCCGGCTCCCGGCCATGCAGCCCGGCTCGAGCATCATGCCGGGCAAGGTGAACCCCGTCATCCCCGAGGCAGTGAACCAGGTCTGCTTCGACGTCATCGGCGGCGACGTGACGGTGACGATGGCCGCCGAGGCGGGGCAGTTGCAGCTCAACGTCTTCGAGCCGATCATCGCGTTCCGGCTGCTGCGCAACATCTCGGCCCTCACCAACGCCTGCCGCGTGCTCCGCGAGAAGTGCGTGGTCGGCATCGAGGCCAACCCGCAGGTGATGCGGCAGGCCGTCGAGCGGTCGATCGGGATCGTCACCGCCCTCCTCCCCGAGCTGGGGTACGAGGTCTGCACCGAGGTGGCCAAGGAGGCGCTCGACAGCGGGCGCGGGGTGGTGGACCTGCTCCTCGAGCGGAAGCTCCTCACCCGCGCGCAGATCGACGAGATCCTCGATCCGTCGCGCATGACCGGGACCCGGGGGTAACGATGGCGGGAGTGAAGCTCGACGGCGCCGGCGCCGCGAAGATGAAGACCCTCGAGGAGGCGCTCACCACGCTCCAGTCGCTCCACGGCATGGTGGAGCGCATGGCGGTGGAGGTGAAGAACCAGAAGGGGGTCGGCGTGATCCCGCAGCAGATCAAGCGGCTCGCGACCCCGCTGCAGGGGCAGCTCAAGGGCCAGTTCGGGCTGATCGCGGACCAGGTCTCGGCGATGATCCTGGCCTCGGGCCGCGGCGGCGGCGACCAGCTCAAGGTGCGGGCGCTGCGCGAGTACGTGGCCCAGATCCGGACGGCGCTCGAGATCTCGCAGGCCAAGGTCAAGGAGCAGCACGCGGTGCCGATCGAGACCGCGGGGGACTGAGAGGTAGGCCGGGTCCTGACCGCACTCAAGTCTTTGCCACTGCTACCGATATTCCCCGACGGCCATGTAATGCTTCGCCTTGCCCCACCCAATCGGGTGGGGTAGCTTTCGAGCGCTTTTTCAGAGTCCGGAGCCAGCGTCGCAGCGGCCCTCCGGCCCGCATCCTCCCCCCAAGCCTTCCGACAGATGCCGAAGCTGCGCCTGCGCTCGGCGGCGCCCGCCATGTTCGTGATGGTGGCCCTGCTCGCGCTCACCGCGTGTGGCGAGACGGAGTATCCGAACTCCACGTTCAACCACACCACCGACTTCAACACGTCGATCGACGCCCTCTGGGAGCGGCTGCTCTTCTGGGGCACGATCGTCTTCGTGGTCGTCGAAGCGGCGCTCGTCTACACCATCATCAAGTACCGCAAGCGCCCGGGCGGCCCGGAGGCCAAGCAGATCCACGGCAACGCGGCCCTCGAGATCACCTGGACCGCGATCCCGGCGGTCATCCTCGTGCTCATCGCGGTGCCGACGGTCCGGACGATCTTCCAGACGCAGGCGCCGGCCCCGGCCAACGCCCTCAAGGTCCAGGTGATCGGGCACCAGTGGTGGTGGGAGTTCCGCTACCCCGAGCTCGGCATCGTGAC
>CAZPJF010000314.1:0-4520 GCA_964586095.1 uncultured Gemmatimonas sp.
GCGCGGTGCTCGCGTTCATCTTCGTGCACGGGCGCGACCGCGGCTACTTCCACGGCAAGGCGGTCGACCGCTACCTGATCGTGCTGTCGGTCGCGCTCATGGTCGTCTGGGTGGGCATCAGCACCCTCCTGGTGGTCACGAGCGGCCGCATCGGCACCGCGCTCGAGCAGGCGGGGGTGCTGGCGAGCGTCACCAGCGGCGTCAGCGCGGCGTTCCTGCGGCTCACCGGCATGGCGATCGTGGTCGCGATCTTCGCCGCGCTCTACCGCTGGCTCCCGCGCCGCCGCACCCCATGGCGTCCCACGCTGCTGGGGGCCCTCGTCGCCACCGGGCTCTTCGAGTTCGCGCGCTGGCTCTTCACCGAGCTCATGCTGCGCTACCCGCCGAGCTCGCTCTATACGGGGACGCTCGGCGCGATCTTCCTCGTGATCTTCTGGACCTACTACGCCGCGCTGATCTTCGTCCTCGGCGCGGAGGTGGCCCACGTCCTCGAGATGCGCCTCGTGAATGCCGGCGCCCTCCCGCACCGGAGCGAGCTCACCACGGAGTTCGCGACGACCCGCGAAGCCCGCGTCGCCACGCGGGAGACGCCGCGCCCGCCCTGACCGGCGCGCACGACTCGGTCCGCCCGCCCGACGCGCCCCGCCTGCCCTGACGCACCCCTCGCCCCCCGCGCGCCTGCTGCCTTCTGCCCTCTGCCCTCCGCCATCCACCCCATGCTCGACCTCCGCTCCGACACCGTCACCCGCCCCACTCCCGCGATGCGCGCCGCCATGGCGTCCGCGGAGGTCGGCGATGACGTCCTCGACGGCGACCCCACCGTCAAGCGGCTCGAGCGGACCGTCGCCGAGCTGCTCGGCAAGCCCGAGGCGCTCTTCTTCCCCACCGGGACGATGGCCAACCAGGCCGCGCTCTGGCTCCTCGGCGAGCCGGGCACGGAGGTGTACTGCCACGACGATTCGCACATCGTGAACTGGGAGATCGCCGGCACGGCCGCGCTCGCGGGGCTGCAGGTGCGGCTGGTGCGCGGCGGCCCCGTGCTCGACGCCGACGCGCTGCGCGCGGCCTTCCGGCCGTACTCGGTGCACGCGCCGCGCGCGTCGCTCGTGTGCGCCGAGAACACGCACAACGGCGCGGGAGGCATGGTGACCTCCGTCGAACGGCTCCGCGCGGTGCAGGAGACCGCGGCGTCGCAGGGCCTGCCGCTGCACCTCGACGGCGCGCGCCTCTGGAACGCGAGCGTCGCCACCGGCACGCCGCTCGCCGGGTTCGCGGCCTGCGCCGCCACGGTCATGGTCTCCTTCTCCAAGGGGCTCGGCGCGCCCGTGGGGGCCGCGCTCGCGGGCGACGCCGGTCCCATGAAGCGCGCGTGGGAGGTCCGCAAGCGGTTCGGGGGCGGCATGCGCCAGTCGGGGATCCTCGCCGCCGCCGCGCTGCACGGCCTCGAGCACCATCTCCCGCTGCTGCACGAGGACCACCGGCGCGCACGCGAGCTCGCGGCCGCGCTCACCGGGCTCCCCGGCGTGCAGGTGGTGCCGCCCGACACGAACATCGTGATGCTCGACCTCGTGGGCGGGCAGACGGCGCCCGAGGTCGTCGCGCGGGCCCGGGCGGCCGGGCTCCTCGTGACCATGTGGCACCAGACGCGCGTGCGCTGCGTGCTCCACCTCGACATCGACGACGCGGCGCTCCGCCGCGCGATCGCGATCCTGGTCGAGGCGGTGCAGGTTTGAGCGGTGCCGACCCGCGTCCCATGACCCAGCAGCACGCCGACGACGCGTCCCTCCGCCTCCTCGCGGCCGGCGAGCGCGAGCTGCAGCGCATCGTGCTCGACATGCACGACGGGCCCGTGCAGGACATCTTCGCGGCGGTCTCGCACCTGCAGGTGCTGCAGCGCGAGCTCGGCGCCGAGACCGGGGCGTCGGCGCCGGCGGCGCACGCGCGCCGCGCCGGGCAGGCCGTCCAGCTCCTCGAGCGCGCGCTGCACGAGATCCGCACCCTCATCGGGGTCTTCCGCCCGCCCGGCTTCGAGCGCCGCGACCTCGGCGCCATCCTCGAGGGACTCACCGTGCAGCACGAGGCCATGACCGACCAGCCCGTGGAGCTCACCATGGACCCCGCGCTCGGCGACTGCGCCCTGCCGAGCAAGATCGCGCTCTACCGGATCCTGCAGGAGGCGCTCGCGAACGGGCACCGCCACGCGGGGGCCACGCGCCAGACCGTGGGCGTCGAGCGGCGCGGCCGCATGATCCAGCTCACCGTGGCCGACAACGGCCGCGGCTTCGACCCGCCGCGCGTGCTCGCCGCCGAGAAGGACGTCGGCGTGGAGGGCGGCCACTTCGGGCTGCGCGGCATCCAGGACCGCATCGCGATGCTGGGCGGCGAGTTCGCGCTCGACAGCGCGCCGGGGCAGGGTACCGTGCTGCGCGTCTCGGTCCCGGCGGAGCTGTGACGCACCGCCGCGTTCCCGGCGGAGCTGTGACGCGCCCCCGCGGTCCCGGCGTGCGCGCCCGCCCCCGTCCCTCCCTTCCGGCGGTGCCATGAGCGACACGCCCATCCGCGTCGTGCTGGCCGACGACCACGCCATCGTGCTCGAGGGCCTGCGCGCGCTCCTCGAGGCCGAGCCCGACATGGAGGTCGCCGGCGCGACCACCGACGGCCACGCGGTCGTCGCGCTCGTGCGGTCGCTCGCGCCCGACGTGGTGGTGCTCGACTACGAGCTCGGCGTGCTGCGCGCGACCGACCTCATCGGCGACCTGCGCGCCATGCCCGAACCGCCGCGCGTGCTCGTCCTCACCGCGTACCACGACGGGGAGGCCATCCGGTCGGTCCTCGAGAGCGGGGCGGAGGGGCTCGCGCTCAAGACGGCGTCACCGCAGCAGACGCTCGCCGCGATCCGCCAGGTGGTGAACGGCCAGCTCGTGTTTCCGCAGGCCGCGCGGCGGTGGCTCGAGGCGCGGGGGACGCGTTCCGGGGTGGACGAGCTCACCGCGCGCGAGCGCGAGGTGTGGGCCCTCATCGCCGAAGGGCGCACCAACGTGCAGATCGCGCAGGCGCTCACGCTCTCGGAGAACACGGTGAAGTTCCACGTCCAGCACCTCTTCCAGAAGCTGGGCGTGAAGAACCGCACCGAGGCCGCCCTCCGCCACGGCACGGCGGGGCGGCGGCCGCCGCGCGCCTAGCCGGCCGCCCGATGAGCCGCCGAGCCGACCGTCGTGCCGACGCCTAGCCGGCCGCCTGCACCTCGACCGCGAGCAGCTTCACCCGGCGGCCGTCCATCTCGCGGACCGTGAACCAGGCCCCGCCGCCGTTCACGCGGTCGCCGACCACCGGCAGCCGGCCGAGCACGCCGAACACGAACCCGCCGACGGTCGTGTAGTCCTCCTCGGGGATCGTGAGGCCGAGCTCCGCGTTCACCTCGGAGATGTTCGAGTCCCCGGGGAGCAGCCGGACGCCCGAGGCACTCGGCTCCGCGGCCGGGGGCGGCGCCTCGTCGTACTCGTCCAGGATCTCGCCGACGATCTCCTCGAGCAGGTCCTCCATGGTCACCATGCCGGCGGTGCCGCCGTACTCGTCGAGCACGATCGCCATGTGCTCCTTGCGCCGCTTGAAGTCGGCGAGCACCTCCTCGACCTCGCGCGAGCCCGGCACCACGTGCACCGGCCGCAGGATGCTCTCGAGCGCGAAGTCCTCCGGGCGCCGGGCGAGCACCTTGAGCAGGTCCTTCGCATGCACCATCCCGACGATGTCGTCCATCGTCTCGCGGTAGACGGGGTAGCGCGAGAAGCCGGCCTCCTCCACCACCGCCACCGCCTCGTCGAGCGACGACTCGGCCGCGATCGCCACGATCGCCGTGCGCGGGGTCATCACCTCGCGCGCGTTCTTCTCCGAGAACTCGAAGACTCCCTCGAGGATCTCGGCGTCGCTCGTCGGCAGGAGGCCCCCCTCCGAGGCGCGTTCCACCAGCAGCTTCAGCTCGTCGGCCGAGTGCGGCGTCTCCTCCTCGCTCACCGAATGCTGGCCGAAGAGCTTGAGGAGCAGGTTTGAGGAGCCGTTCAGGACCCAGATGAACGGCCAGGTGAGCCAGGTGAAGGCCAGGATCGGGGGCGCGAGCCACTTGGCGAACTGCTCGGGATAGTTGAGCGAGAGCGCCCGCGGCGCGAGCTCGCCGAGCACCACGTGCAGGTAGGTCACCACCGTGATGGCGATCGCCGCCGCGATGCCCACCCGGACCGGGAGTTCCAGGGGCAGGGGGAGCCCCACGAACCAGTGCTCGAGGGCCTCGCCCAGCGACGCCTCGGCCACCCACCCCAGCCCGAGCGAGGCCAGGGTGATGCCCAACTGGCCCGCCGAGAGCACCCGTGTGAGATTGGTACGGGAGGTCGCGGTCACCGCGAACCGGGCGAAGTGGTCGCCGGCACGGACCATGGCCTCGAGGCGCGACCGCCGCGCCCGCACGAGCGCGAACTCCACCGCGACGAAGAAGGCGTTGAGGGCCAACAGGGCGACGATGGCGAACA
>CAZPJF010000315.1:0-4517 GCA_964586095.1 uncultured Gemmatimonas sp.
GGTTCGTCGGGATCGTGAGCCGCATCGCCGAGCAGACGAACCTCCTCGCGCTCAACGCGGCGATCGAGGCCGCCCGGGCCGGCGCGGCCGGCCGCGGCTTCGCCGTGGTCGCCGACGAGGTGCGCAAGCTGGCCGACCAGGCGCAGCATGCCGCCGACGACGTCGTGCAGCTCACCGCCGTGGTCACGCGGCGCGTGGGCACCACCACCACGGCGATGGCGACGGGTGCCGCGCGCGTGGCCGACATCGAGAGCGTCTCCTCGGGGATCGACGAGGCGCTCGAGACCATCGGCAGCTCGGCGGAGCAGACGCGCGCCGCCGCGGAGGGCCTCGGGGCCGCCGCGACGCAGAACGTCACGGCGGTGAACAGCGCCGCCGCCGGCATCTCCACGGCCGCGCGCACCGCGGAGGGCCATGCGGCGGCGGCGCAGGAGGTGAGCGCGAGCACCGAGGAGCAGAGCGCGGCATGCGAGGAGATGTCGGGGGCCTCGGCGGCGCTGCTCGAGGGCTCCATGCGGCTCAAGCAGATCGTCGCGGGCCTCCGGACGGGGTGAGTCGCGTGGCGCTCGCGACGCTCGCCCCGGTCCCCGCCGGCACGCCGGCCGTGCTCCTGCTCTCGGGCGGGCTCGACTCCACCACGGTGCTCGCGCTCGCCACGCGCGCGGGCTACGCGGTGAACGCACTCACGTTCCGCTACGGCCAGCGGCACGGCGTCGAGATCGAGCGGGCGCGGGAGCTGGCCGCCACGTGGGGCGTGGCCCGACACGTGGTGGCCGACATCGACCTGCGCCTCTTCGGCGGCTCGGCGCTCACCAGCGAGCTCGCGGTGCCCAAGGACCGCGAGGCGGCGACCATGGCCGAGGGGATCCCGGTCACGTACGTGCCGGCGCGGAACACGATCTTCCTCTCCTTCGCGCTGGCGTGGGCCGAG
The DNA here is from genome assembly GCA_964586095.1 of uncultured Gemmatimonas sp. GTDB lineage: Bacteria > Gemmatimonadota > Gemmatimonadetes > Gemmatimonadales > Gemmatimonadaceae > Pseudogemmatithrix. The sequence continues at coordinate 932 of CAZPJF010000315.1, forward strand.
GTGCTCGGCGCGGCCGACCTGCTGATCGGCGTGAATGCGCTCGACTACAGCGGCTACCCCGACTGCCGTCCGGAGTACATCGCGGCATTCGAGCGGATGGCGAACCTCGCGACGCGCGCCGGCGTGGAAGGCGCCGTGCGCACGCGCATCCTCACGCCCCTGATCGCGCTGAGCAAGGCGGACATCATCCGCACCGGACTCGCGCTGGGCGTGGACTACGACCGGACGATCAGCTGCTACGATCCCGCGCCCGATGGGGCGGCGTGCGGGCGCTGTGACGCGTGCCTGCTCCGGGCGAAGGGGTTCGCCGAGCTGAGGTAGGGAGCGGGGGGCGCGGGAACGGCGCGAACGCCGCGCGGGAGGAACCGGCGTGAAGCGGTGACGGCGCGGCGCGGGTCCCGTTCGACGCGCCCTCCCCTCCCCCCGAGCCCCTCGGTTCCCCCCGCCCTCCTCGCCCCTGCACGACGCTCCTCGCGCCGCGCTCCTTACTTTCCGGTCATGTACTCGGTCAAAGAGCTCTTCTACACGTTGCAGGGCGAGGGAATCCACGCCGGCCGCCCGGCCGTGTTCTGCCGCTTCGCCGGCTGCAACCTCTGGTCCGGCCGCGAGGCGGACCGGGCCTCGGCGGTCTGCACCTTCTGCGACACCGACTTCGTGGGCATCGGACCGGACGGCGGGCGTTTCGCGACCGCGGAGGCACTGGCCGAGGCGGTGGCGTCGCGGTGGCCGGAGGCCGCCGGAGGGCGGAGGTTCGTGGTCTGCACCGGCGGGGAGCCCCTGCTGCAGCTCGACGAGCCGGCGATCGTCGCGCTGCACGCGCGGGGGTTCGAGGTCGCGGTGGAGACCAACGGCACCCAGCCCCTGCCGCGCGGGCTCGATTGGGTCTGCGTGAGCCCCAAGGCGGACGCCCCTCTGGTGGTCACGGGCGGGGACGAGCTCAAGCTGGTGTACCCGCAGGCCAAGGCGCTGCCCGAGCGGTTCGAAGGGCTCGACTTCCGCCACTGGCTCCTCCAGCCCATGGATGGCCCCGACCGCGAGGCCACCACCCGGGCGGCCATCGAGTATTGCCTGGCGCACCCGCGCTGGCGGCTCTCGGTCCAGACGCACAAGGTGATCGGGGTCCGCTGATCCGCGGGGCGGGTCCTGCGCAGGCGCGGGATCGCCGCAGGCGCCCGATCGCCGCAGGCGCCGGAAGGCCGCGCGCGGACGATCTCCGTGGGCGCCGGAGGGCCGCTGCCGCCGCGCGCGCCCGGCGCGGTCCGGTCGGTAACGGCCCGGCCTCAGGGCGTGGGGCGTATTGACGTAAGCCCCTGCGTGGCGGAACTTTGACCCCGTCCGTGCCCGGCCGTGACCCAGGTCACGCCGACGCCGGTGGACCGCGCCTCCCGCGGCCCCACACACCCCAAGCACTTCGAGGTGGCTCTCTCATGCGAATCCGTTTCGTCAGCAAGGCACTCGCGATCCTCGGCTTCTTCGCCGCCGCGGGTGCCGCCGACGCCCAGTCCGGAACGATCACCGGCCGCGTGACGCAGTCGGAGACCGGCAATGCGGTCTCGGCGGCCCAGGTGTCGGTGCTGTCCGGTGCGACGCGCGTCGCCTCGGGGCAGACCGGCGACGATGGGACCTACCGGATCTCCAACGTCCCGGCGGGGATGTACACGGTCACGGTCACGCGGATCGGCTTCGCGGCGCGCCGCACCGAAGGGGTGCAGGTGACCGCCGGCGGCACGGCGACCGTGAACGTGGTCCTCACCGAGCTCGCGGCGCAGCTGAACCAGGTCGTGACGACCGCCACGCGCGGCGCCGAGCCGGAGAAGATCCTCGACTCGCCGAACTCGATCTCGGTCGTCTCGGCCGACCGGATCGCGGAGCGTCCGGCGGTCACGGTGACCGACCACCTCAAGGCGCAGCCGGGCCTCTCGATCTCCAACGGCGGCATCGTGCAGGCGAACATCGTCTCGCGCGGCTTCAACAACGCCTTCTCCACTTCGATGCTGATGCTGCAGGACTACCGGTTCGCCGGCGTCCCGTCGCTCCGCGTCAACGTGCCGTTCCTGTTCACCGGCACGGGCGAGGACGTCGACCGCATCGAGGTGCTGCAGGGCCCGGCCTCGGCGCTCTACGGTCCGAACTCGGGCGCGGGCGTGCTGCACGTCATCACCAAGTCCCCCTTCCAGTCGAAGGGCACGACGCTCACGCTCGACGGCGGTGAGCGGTCGCTGGCCCGGTTGGGCGCGCGCCACGCCGGCGTGTTCGGCGACGGGAAGTTCGGGTACAAGTTCTCCGGCGAGTACTTCACCGCGAAGGACTGGGAGTACGTCGACCCGAACGAGATCGACCTCGGCACGGCCGGGTCGGTGACGGCGGCCCAGCGCGCGCGCTACCGCGTGTGGGGCCTGCGGCCCGACGGCACCCCCGACGCGCGGGTCCCGGCCTCGCGGCAGGGCGTGACCAAGGTCCGCGACTACGACCTCGAGAAGTACTCCGGCGAGGTGCGGTTCGACTACAAGCCCAGCGACGACACCGAGGCGATCACCACGCTCGGCTACTCCAAGATCGGGTCGGCGCTCGAGATCACGACGACCTTCGGCGCGGCGCAGGTGCGCAACTGGAGCTATACCAACCTGCAGCAGCGCTTCCGCCACAAGAAGTTCTTCGCGCAGGTGTTCTACAACGCGTCCGACGCCGGCAATGCCGACGCCGGCGACGACAACGGCACCTACTACCTCCGCTCCGGCATCCCCGTCGTCGACCAGTCGACCGTCCTCGTCGGCCAGGTGCAGCAGGGCTTCAATTGGGGCACCGGCAAGTTCACCGCCGGCCTGGACTACATCGCGACCACGCCACAGACGGCCGGCACCATCATGGGCCGCAACGAGGACGACGACAACATCAACGAGATGGGCGGGTACCTGCAGATGACGTACCCGGTGACGCCGAAGCTCGACTTCACGGGCGCGGTGCGCGGCGACATGAACTCGCGCATCGAAGGCACCCAGTTCTCGCCGCGCGCGGCGTTCATCTACAAGATGACCGAGACGCAGAACGTGCGGTTCACCTACAACCGCGCGTTCAACTCCCCGGCCTCGTTCTCGTTCTTCCTCGACCAGTGGTCGGGGACGACGCAGAACATCCCGTTCCTCGGCGCGACGGACGTGCAGATCTTCGGCAACCCGGCCAAGCAGGGATGGCGCTACGACCGCGGCTGTGATGCGGCCATCAACGGCGGCCTCTGCATGCGCTCGCCGTTCGCCGGGCCGGCACCCGTCGCGGCGACGGGTGCGGCGATGGTCCCCGGCATGATGGCGGCCCTCGCCCCGGCCCTCGTCGGCGGCCTCGGCCTGCCGGCGCCGCAGGCGGCGAACGTCATCGCCGCGCTGCAGGGCCTCACCCCGACGAACGCGCAGGTCCGCGGCGTGCTGCGCAACCTGGGCGCGGCCGGGACGCCGATCGTGCCCTGGACGAACCCTCGCGACCTGTCGCCCCTCGGCGCGAACTTCTCCAACACCTACGAGCTCGGCTACAAGGGCGTCTTCGCCAACAAGCTCCGCCTCGCGGCGGACTTCTGGTACCAGATCCGCCCGGC
>CAZPJF010000316.1:0-4512 GCA_964586095.1 uncultured Gemmatimonas sp.
TCACGTGACTGGAGTTCAGACGTGTGCTCTTCCGATCTACCGCACGAAGATGGGGAGCTCGGGCGGACTCACGCCCGACAACATCGGCGTGGAGTACGCGGGCGTCGTCTACGCGATCACCGAGTCGCCGACGGAGAAGGGCACGATCTGGGTGGGGACCAACGACGGCCTCGTGCAGCTCACGCGCGACGACGGCCGCACCTGGACGAACCTCACGCGGAACATCCCGAACCTCCCGGAATGGGGGGCGGTGCGGAGCATCGTGTCGTCCAAGTACGACGCCGCGACGGCCTACCTCACGGTGGACTTCCACCAGGTCAACGGCCGCGACCCGTACGTCTACCGCACGACCGACCACGGCCGGACCTGGAAGGCGATCACCGCGGGCCTGCCGCGGAACAACCTGAGCTACGCCAAGTGGATCCACGAGGATCCGGTGCGGCGGGGGCTCCTCTACCTCGGCCTCGAGAACGGCATCTGGGTGTCGTTCGACGCCGGCGACAGCTGGCAGTCGCTGCAGAACGACCTCCCGGTGGCCCCGGTCTCGGGGATCCAGGTGCAGCCGCACTTCAATGACCTGGTGATCTCCACCTACGGACGCGGCTTCTACATCCTCGATGACCTGACGCCGCTGCAGCAGCTCACGCCCGAGGTGATGAACGCGGCGGCGCACCTCTTCGCGCCACGCGCCGCCTACCGCTTCCGCTTCATCACCGCGCCGTCGAGCACCTACGACGACCCGACCACGGGGGAGGACCCGCGCTACGGCGCGTATCTCAACTACTGGCTCAAGGCCCCGGCGGCACAGGCGCCGCGGATCACGGTCAGCGACGCGAGCGGCCGGGTGGTGCGCACGCTCACCGGGACCAACCAGGCGGGGATCAACCGCGTGGTCTGGGACCTGCGCGACGAGCCCAGCACCGCGGTGACGCTGCGCACGAGCCCGCTCTACGCCCCGTACCTCACCGTGGGGCCGGAGGGGCGGACCGCCCCGGGCACGGCCCAGGTCTCGCTCCTCATGCCGCCCGGCACGTACACGGTGAAGCTCAGCGTCGGGGGGGTGGAGCAGTCCCGCACGCTCGAGGTGCGGAAGGACCCCAACACCGGCGGCACCGAGGGGGACATCGCGGCGCAGACGCGCCTCGCCGCGGCCATCCGCGAGGACATGAACCGCGCGGCCGCCGCGGTGCACCGGATGGAGGCGGTCCGCGTGCAGCTCGCGGCGCTCCGCACGACGGTGGCGGACGCCGAGGTGACGCGCGCCGTGCAGGCCCTCGAGGAGAAGCTCGTCGCGCTCGAGATGGAACTCGTGGACCTCCGGCTCACCGGCCAGGGGCAGGACGGCGTCCGGTTCGGCAGCAAGCTGATCGGCAAGCTCGGCTACCTCACCAACGGGCTCACGGTGAACGACTTCCCGCCCACCGACCAGCAGGTGGAGGTGCAGGGCATCCTGAACGGCGAGCTGCGCCGGCACCTCACCGCACTGGAGTCGCTGCTGGGGAGTGACCTGAACGCCCTGAACGCGCTGCTGAGGCAGAAGGGCGTGCCGAACGTGGTCGGAGGGCCGACGGTGGTGCCGTGACCCCGCCCGGGGTCACTTGCGGGGATACCAGCTCAGACCGATCGCCGAACGCAGGCCCCACGTCGTGGTCGAGTAGCTGGCGAATCCCACGTCCTCCGACGTCCAGCTCACCTCCGGCCCGACCTCGAAGAAGACGGCGAGCGGACGGCCGTCGAGGCGATGGTGCGCCCCGAGTCCGAGGAAGAACGCGCGCTGGCCCCAGTCCGCGTCGGTGTCCTCGCGGAAGGAGACGGGCTGCGTGTAGCGGCCGACGACGAACGCGCGCGTCGGCTGCTCCTCCCCGAGATAGCGCAGGACGCCGAGGGCCGGCGCGACGAAGGTGACGTTGCCGAACGGGGCGCCGATCGAGCGGCCGAGGTCGACGTCGGGGCGCAGGGCCCAGCGGTCCGTGATGTGCCAGGTCGCGCCGACGGACGTGGGGAGGGTCGCATTGAGCGACCAGTCGCCTCGGGACTGCGCCGTCGCGGTGCAGGGGAGGAGCAGGAGCAGGGCGGCGGCGAGCGGACGGTGCATCGGGTCTCCGGGTTGAGGTGACAGGTTCGACCATCGACGGTCGCGCCTTCTACCCGTTGCGGGGACCTCCCGTTCCGGGCCGGGCGGGGCGGTGTGGCGGCGGGGACGAGCGGAGTCGACGACCTTCGGCGGTTCCGACTTTGTGGTGCAAAGCACTTGACGACAGGCGACCGGCGCGCTATCGTCCGCCCGTGGCCTCCCCGCTCCGCGAGCCGCCGGCGCTGCACGACCGGGCGATCCAGGACCTCTCCTTCATCCGCCGCACGATGGAGGGGGCGTCGTCGTTCACGGACGTGCCGGGCCGGGGACTCGTCGCGATCGGGGCGTCGGCGCTCCTGGCGGCGGCGGTCGCGGCACGCACCACGAGCGCGGCGGCCTGGCTCATGGTGTGGCTCGTGGACGCGGTGGTCGCGGCCTCGGTCGGCCTCGGGGCCCTCTGGCTCAAGATGCGGCGTCGCGCCGGCGCCTCGGCGCCGCGCACGCTGAGCGCGCCGGCGCGGAAGTTCCTGCTCGGACTCGTCCCGTCCATCGTGGCCGGCGCGGCGATCACCTTCGCGCTGGTGGATCCGGTCGACGGCGGGTCGACGACGCTGCTCCCGGGCGTCTGGCTCCTCCTCTACGGCGTGGGGGTGGTGACGGCCGGGGCGTTCTCGGTGCGGGCGGTGCCGCTGATGGGACTCGCGTTCATGATCCTGGGCGCGATCGCGCTCTACGCGCCGCCGACATGGGGCACGCCGCTCCTGGCGGTGGGCTTCGGTGGTGTCCAGATCCTCTTCGGCGCGTGGATCGCGCGGAGGCACGGTGGCTAAGCGTTCGTCGGCGGCTGCGAAGCTCGCCTCATCCAAGACCGCCGCGGGGACGCGGGCCGCGCTCACCGCCGTCGACGGCGACGCGTCGGCGCCGCTCGCGCTCGACCGCGTGATCCACGAGCGCGTCCGGCTCGCGATCGTCAGCGCGCTCGCGGTGCACGAGATGCTCACGTTCAACGAGCTCAAGTCGCTGCTCGAGACCAGCGACGGGAACCTCTCCGTGCACGCGCGGAAGCTCGAGGACGCCGGCTACGTGGCGTGCAAGAAGGGCTTCGACGGGCGCGTGCCCCGCACCGAGTACCGCATCACCGCGGCGGGGCGCCGGGCGCTGGAGGCGTACCTGGGGCACATGGAGGCGCTGATCCGTCGGGTCGGCGGCTGACGCGGAGGCCGCCGCGCCGAGATCACGGGGGAGGGGGCGTGGGGCGCAGGACGGCGGGCGCAGGACGGCGGGCGCAGGACGGCAGACGCAGGACGGGAGATCCATCGGGCGCCACGGCGCCCTTTCTCTGGAGCCGATACTTTATGGAGCAAAGCACTTCGCTGGCGCCGCGTCACCTCGCGGTCATCATGGACGGCAACGGGCGCTGGGCCGAGCGTCGCGGGCGGCCGCGCTGGATGGGCCACGTGGCAGGGGCGCGCGTCGTGAAGGACGTCGTCGCGCACTGCGCACGGCGCGGCGTGGAGCAGCTCACGCTCTACGCGTTCTCGCGCGACAACTGGCAGCGGCCGGTCGACGAGGTCGGGATGCTGCTCGAGCTCTTCGAGTCGCACTTCCGCACGCAGCGCGACACGTTGGTGGCGCAGGGGATCCGGCTCTCGGTGATCGGCCGCCGCACCCGCCTCCCGCTCTCGCTCCGGCGCGTCATCACGGAGGTCGAGGAAGCGACGCGGTCCGGCCGCCGCCTGCAGCTGCGGGTCGCCCTCGACTACTCGAGCCGCGATGCGATCCAGGGCGCGCTCGGGGCGCAGGGCGCCGCGCGCGGGCCGGCGCGCGGCACCACGATCCTGCCGCCGGTCGACCTCCTGCTGCGCACCGGGGGCGAGCGCCGCCTCTCCGACTTCCTCCTCTGGGAGTGCGCCTATGCCGAGCTGCTCTTCCTCGATGTCGCCTGGCCGGACCTCACCGCCGAGGTGCTCGACGACGCCTTCGCGGACTACGCCCGGCGCGAACGGCGCTTCGGTGCCGTGCCGCAGCGGCAGGACGAGCGGGTGAGCGCGTGATGCGGCCGCGACTCATCGCCCTGGGTGCGGTCGGCATCGGGCTCGCCGGCGACCTCCTGCTGCGCGGCGACCCGCCGCGCCTTGGCCTCGCGCTCGCGCTGCTGGTGCTCTGCGGCGTGACGGGCGCGCTCACAGGGAACCGCGGCGCGGAGCCGGGCGCGGCGGGCCCGATTCCCCACCCCCGACGCCACGACGGCGAGGCCGCCGGGCCGGCCACGCGCCGCGACCGCGCGTTGCTCCTGGGCGGCCTCGCGCTCGCCGCGCTCGGCTTCGTCCTGCGCGACAGCGAGATGCTCTTCGTGCTCGCGCTGCTCTCGGTGCTCTGTCTCGGCGCATTGCTCGTCTGGCTGGGGCGGGGCCACCGGCTCGCGGCGCTCACCGTGG
>CAZPJF010000317.1:0-4476 GCA_964586095.1 uncultured Gemmatimonas sp.
TGCAGACCGGCGGGATGTACCCCGACCGCACGCTCGACGGGATGATGATCGGGATGCGCACCATGATGACGGTGGGCTCGGTCCTCTCGTCGCCGGTGATCGTGGATGGCGTGCTGTACGTCGGGAGCACGGACGGGCAACTGTACGCGATCCGGTAGCGCGCCGGGGGGCGGAGGGCGGCGGGTGCAGGGACGTCCCGAACCGGTGTCGGGCGCCTGCCGTGCGGCGCGCATCCATGGGCACATCGAGCACGAGTCCACATGACCCCGCCGCCCCGCATCTCCTCCGACTTCCCCGGCCTGGCCCACACCGCCGCCTTCCGCGCCGCGAACCCGGCCGCCGTCACGCTCGTCACCGAGGACGGCTTCCCCCTCGCCGGGACACGCTGGCTCGCCGACGGCGAGGCGCGCGGGGTGGTGCTCATCGCCCCGGCGACCGGCGTGCCGCATCGGTTCTACCTGCGCTTCGCCGAGTTCCTGGCGAGCCAGGGGTTCGACACCCTGGCGTGGGACTGGCGCGGCATCGGCGAGTCGCGCGGCACGGCGTCGATGCGCGACCCGCGGCTCTCGATGCGCGCGTGGGGTGAGCAGGACCTCGCGGCCGCGATCGCGTGGGCCGAGCGTCGCGGGGCGCGCGGGCGCATCGCGCTCGTGGGGCACTCGTTCGGTGGGCAGGCGCTCGGCCTCGCGCCCAACGCGGAGCTCGTGAGCCGCGCGGTGTTCGTCGCGTCGCAGCACGGGTGGATGGGGCACTGGCCGCCCGCGCAGCGCCTCGCGCTCGGTGCGCTCTGGCGGGTCGCGATGCCGCTCGCCGCCGCCGTGCTCGGCCGGTTCCCCTCGTCGCTCGTGGGCATGGGCGAGGACCTGCCCGCGGGCGTCGCGCGCGAGTGGGCCCGGTGGTGCCGGCGCCGCACCCACCTCGCCACGTGGGAGGGGCACGCCGCGCTCGACCTCCAGATCCTCTCGCTCAGCTTCGAGCGTGACCCGTTCGCCCCGCGCGCGGCCGCCGAGGCGCTGCTGCGCGAGTACGCGCGCGCGGATGCGCGGCTCGAGCACCACCCGTCGCCGTCGCTCGGCCACTTCGGCTTCTTCCGGAGCGGGCGGGCGCCGGAGCTCTGGGCGCGCGTGGCGATGTTCCTGCAGGGGTGAGGCGCGGCCGGCGGGCGCGGTCGGCGAGTGCGGCCCGGGACTCGGCGATGTCGGGTTCCGTCCGCCGGCGCCGCAGAGAGTGGTGCGACCGATCGCACATCACACTCCAGAGGATCCACTAATGTCCAACCCCACGTTTCGCCGCAGCGCCGCCCACACCGCCCTCCGCGCCGTCACCACCCTCGCGCTGGTGGGCGTCGCGCTCGTCTCCGGCGCCGCCCTGCGCGCCCCGCTCGCCGAGGCCTCGGCGGCGGACGCCGCCGCCATCGCCTCGCACACCGAGTGGCTCACCTCGCTCAAGGGCGAGCACCGCCAGCTCTTCGACACGCCGCAGCCCGAGGGCGGGATCCCACTCGTGCACGTGATGAACTACTACGACACCTTCAACAAGGCGTTCGCCACGCCCGACGCGAAGGTGAACGGCGTGCTCACCTTCTACGGCGGCACCACCTTCCACGGGCTGAGCGACGCGATGTGGGCCAAGTACCGGCTCGGCGAGTTCCTCGGGCAGAAGGACGCCGCGGGGCGCCCGTACACGGCGAACCCGTGGCGCGTGAAGCCGGTCGTCGTCGGCATGGAGCTGCCGCAGGCGAGCGTGGAGTCGCTGCAGAAGCGCGGCGCCACGTTCATCATCTGCAACAACGCGCTCGGGATCTTCTCGGGCCTCGTCGCGAACGCGCGCGGACTCGACGCGACGGCGGTCTACGAGGACATGAAGGCGAACATCCTCCCCGGCGTGACGCTCGTGCCGGCGATGGTGATCGCGATCGACCAGGCGCAGCAGGCCGGGCTGTCGTACCACCGGCAGTGAGGTTCGGCGGGGCGCGGCCGTCCCGGCCGCGCCCCGCTCGCACCGCCACCAGGGCGCCACGCGTGACCGGACGCGCGCGCCGCGTCAGCGCTCGAAGACCACGCGCCCGCCCACCATCGTGAGCAGCACCCTCGCCTCCCGGATCTCGGCCGGCGGCACGCGCGTCAGGTCGCGGTCGATCATCACGAGGTCGGCGAGCATCCCCGGCCGGAGCATCCCCCGCTCGAGCTCGGCGAACTCCGACCAAGCCGCGGTCGCCGTGTAGGCGCGCAGCGCCTCCTCGACCGTGATCCGCTCCCGCGGCACCCAGCCGTCGGGGTCGTGCGCCCCGTCGAGCGTGCGGCGCGTGACCGCCGCGTAGATCCCCTCGAGCGGCGTCGGCGGCGCGACGAACCAGTCGGAGCCGAACGCCACCCTGGCTCCCGCGTCGAGCAGCGAGCGGAAGGCGTAGGTCCCCCTCGCCCGCTCGGGGCCGATCACCTTCTCGGCCCAGCGGCCGTCGTCGATCGCGTGGTACGGCTGCATCGACGCGATCACGCCCAGCTCGGCGAAGCGGGGGAGGTCGGCCGGCGCGATGTGCTGCGCGTGCTCGATCCGCCAGCGGCGGTCGCGCGGGCCGTGCTCGCGCGCCACCCGCGCGAAGAGGTCGAGCTGCTCGCGGATCGCGCGGTCGCCGATCGCGTGCACGAACACCTGCAGCCCGGCCGCGTCGGCGCCCTTCACCCAGGCGTACCGTTCGGCCTCGGACGTCACGAACAGGCCGCGGTCCGCCGGCGCGTCGGTGAAGGGCGCGAGCATGGCGGCGGTGTGTGAGCCGAGCGAACCGTCGACGAAGCCCTTGAGCGCGCCGTAGTGGAACCAGCCATCGCCGGTGCCGCCGCGGGCACGCACGTGCTCCGCGAGCCGCGACCAGCTGGCGAGCGGCACCGCGGCGTAGACGCGCGTGCGGAGCCGGCCCGCCGCGTGCGCGCGCTCGAACGTCGCGAGGTCCTCCCACGCCCCCATGTGGTGCACCGCCGTGACGCCGTGCGACGCGACGTACGCCATGGCCGCATCGAGCGCACGGTCGTTGAGCTCGGCGCTCGCCGGCGGCACCACGCGCCAGACCAGGTCCGCCGCGTTGTCCTTGAGTACGCCGGCCGGCTCGCCCGCCGCGTCGCGCACCACCTCGCCGCCGGCCACCTCGGCCGTCGCGCGCGTGACGCCGGCGAGCCGCAGCGCCAGTGAGTTCGCCACCGACATGTGCCCGTCGAGCCGCGTCACGAACACCGGGTGCGCCGGCGTGACCGAGTCGAGCCAGGCGCGCGTGGGGAGCTCCCCGCCCCAGTTCTGGTGGTCCCAGTCGCCGCCGAGGATCCAGGTGCCCGGCGGGACGGTCGCCGCGAAGGACTTGATGCGCGCCACGAACTCCGCCGGCGTGCGGGCGTCGCGCAGCTGCACCGACGCGAGGCGGAACCCGCCCTCGATGAAGTGGACGTGCGTGTCGATGAAGCCCGGCACGACCATCGCGCCCCCGGCGTCCACGACGCGCGCGCCGGCGGCGCGCTTCATCACCTCGGCGCTCGAGCCCACCGCGGCGATCCGGTCGCCGTCGATCGCGATCGCATCGGCCCACGGGCGCCGCGCATCGCCGGTCCAGATGCGCGCGTTGACGATCACGACGTTCACGGCCATCGCGGCCACCGCCACGGACTTGAGGAGCATCGGCACTCGCGGGGCGCGGCGCGCAGCACGGGCGCCGACCGAAGGGGTGGACTCAGCCGCGCCGCTCGAGGGCGTCGCGCACGTCGAGCAGGATCTCGAAGTAGAGCTGCTCGCGCCGGTACGAGAAGTCGAGCGCCGCCATCTGCGACGCGTCCTCAGCCTCCTTCGCGCGCTTGAAGGCCTCGGAGTACATCTCCTCGAGGTTGGCGAGGATGCGGTCGCGGGAACGGGACATCGGGATCTTCTCCAGTGCGGCGAAGGTCAGCCGCGGCGGGACGAACGGCGCCGGTTCCGGCCGCGCGGCCGGCTCGAGGAGGAACTGCTTGGCGGCGCCGAGCAGGTCACGGCGCAGGTCGGACGGGGTGGACACGCTGCGAAAGGTAGCCCGCGCCGTGCGCGCAGGAAACGCGACCGCGCCACCCGCCTGCCACCCTGACGGCCCAAGCGCCGCCGCGCCGACAGGCCGGCTGGGGCGACTGGCGGCCACCCCCTGGCGGCGCGCCGCACCCGAGTGCCGACGAGCACGCAACGCATTGGCGGGCAACGCATTGCGCGGAACCAACGCGCTGGCACCGGGGTTGCTCCTCTGAGTGGCCAGATGATGCGGCCCCGCCACCGTGGCGGGGCTGCCGAACCCACCGGAGTGTGTGATGAACAACCTGAAGGTCTTCGTCCTGATGGCCGGCCTCACCGCGCTGATCGGCGCGGCTGGCGCGGCTTTCGGCGGCACGGGCGGGCTGGTCCTGGCCCTCGTGCTCGCGGGCGGCATGAACCTCTTCATGTACTGGAACTCGGCGGCGATGGTCCTGCGCT
>CAZPJF010000318.1:0-4467 GCA_964586095.1 uncultured Gemmatimonas sp.
AGGACTTAGGATCCTGTGCCGCAAGGCGTGTGGGTTCGAGTCCCACCTCCCGCACTCGCCGTGGAACCGTACCGGTCACAGGGGGCGTTAGGACCGCATGCGCATCGTCGTCATCGGCAGCGGCTTCGGGGGACTCGCGGCGGCCATCCGCCTGCGCGCGCAGGGGCACGAGGTCACCGTGCTCGAGCAGCGCGACCAGCCCGGCGGCCGGGCCTATGTCTACCGTCAGGACGGCTTCACCTTCGACGGCGGCCCGACGATCATCACCGCGCCCTGGTTGATCGACGAGCTCTTCACGCTCGCCGGCCGGCGGACCGCGGACTACGTCTCGATCGTCCCCATCGACCCGTACTACCGGATCCGGTTCGAGGACGGCTCGGTCTTCACGTACAACGGGGACCGCGAGGCGATCTTGCGGCAGATCCGCGCCTTCAACCCAGCCGACGAGGCCGGGTACCTCCGCTTCCTGCGGAAGTCGGAGGAGGTCTTCGAGACGGGGATGGCGCTGATCGACAAGCCGTTCGGGAAGTTCACCGACATGCTCAAGGTGCTCCCCGACCTCGTGCGTCTCCGCGCTGACCGCACCGTGGCCGGGATGGCGAACGCCTTCATCAAGGACGAGCGGCTGCGGCAGGTCTTCTCCTTCCACCCGCTGCTCGTGGGCGGGAACCCGTTCGCCACGACGTCGATCTACACGCTCATCCACCACCTCGAGCAGAAGTGGGGCGTCTGGTTCGCGATGGGCGGCACGGGCAAGCTCGTCGAGGCCTTCGCGCGGCTCCTCACCGACATCGGCGGCACGCTCCGGCTCTCGACGCGCGTGGCCGAGATCGAGGTGGACGAGCGCTCGGGGCGGGCGACCGGCGTCCGGCTCGCCGACGGCGAGCGGATCGCGGCCGATGCGGTGGTGAGCAACGGCGACGTGGCGTTCACCTACAAGCACCTCGTGGCGCCGCGCTTCCGGAAGAAGTACACCGACGCGCGGATCGACGGCCTCGACTACTCGATGTCGCTCTTCGTGATCTACTTCGGCACCGACCGCAAGTACGACGACATCGCGCACCACGAGATCCTGATGGGTCCGCGGTACGAGGGCCTGCTGCGCGACGTGTTCGACGCGAAGACGCTCTCCAGGGACTTCTCGCTCTACCTGCACCGCCCCACCGCGACGGATCCGTCGCTCGCGCCCCCGGGGTGCGACGCCTGGTACGTCCTCTCGCCCGTGCCGCACCTGGGCGGGCCGACCGACTGGCGCAGCGCCGCGCAGCCCTACCGGGACGCGATCATGCAGTACCTCGAGGAGCGGTACCTGCCGGGCCTCTCGAAGCACATCGTCACCGAGCTGCGCATCGACCCCGTGCACTTCCGCGACACCCTCTCCAGCGAGAAGGGGGCGGCGTTCTCGGTGCAGCCCACGCTGTTCCAGTCGGCGTGGTTCCGGCCGCACAACCGGAGCGAGGAGATCCCCAACCTCTACTTCGCCGGTGCGGGGACGCACCCGGGCGCGGGACTCCCCGGCGTGATCAGCTCGGGGAAGATCGTCGCCGAGCTGATCGGGCCGGCGGCCGCGTCGGCTCGGCCGCGCGTCGCACGCCGGGAACCGGCGGGGGTGGCCTGATGGTGCTCCCCGGCTTCCTCGTGGAGACCGATGAGGAACTCGCCCGTGCCGACGCGCAGCACTGCGAGTCGATCACGCGCGCGCACGCGCGGACCTTCGCACTGGCCAGCTCGTTCCTCCCGCCACGGAAACGGCGGAGCGCGTTCGCCGTGTACGCCTTCTGCCGCCTCGCCGACGACATCGTCGACCGGGCGGAGGGGCGTGACCGCTCGCTGCTCACGGCCGAGCTCGACCTCTACCGGGCCGGGGTGGCCGAGGCGCTCGCGGGGAACCCCGAGGGACCGGTCTTCCGCGAGCTCTGGCGCACGGTGCAGGAGTTCCGCGTGCCGGCCGACGTGCTCGAGGAGTTGCTGAACGGCGTGGCCTGCGACCTCCAGCCGGCGCGCTACGCGACCTGGGCCGAGCTCACGGCGTATTGCGAGGGCGTCGCGTCCTCGGTGGGCTCCATGTGCACCTACATCTTCGGCGTGGTCGGCGACGAGGCGGTGCGCGAGCGCGCCCTCCGCTACGCCCGGACGCTCGGCGTGGCGATGCAGCTCACCAACATCCTCCGCGACGTGGGCGAGGACGCGGCGCGTGGGCGCTGCTACCTCCCGGACGCGGATCTCGCGACCTTCGGGCTCAGCGCGGAGCGGGTGCTCCACGACCCGACGCTCAAGGACGATCCCCGGTGGCGGCAGCTGATGCGGCACGAGATCGCGCGCGCCCGCGCCCTCTACCGCGCCGCCTCGCCGGGCATCGCGCTGCTCGCGCCGGACGCGCAGCGCTGCGCGCGGGCCTGCGCCAATGGCTACGCCGCCATCCTCGGGGCCATCGAACGGAACGGGTACGACTCCTTCTCGGTCCGGGCACGCGTGGGCAACCTCGCACGGGCCGGGCTCCTGTGGAGCGTCTGGCGCTCCGGCAGCGAGCGGCCCCCCGTGGGCACCGACGGCCCGGCCATCGAGTGGAACGAGCGGGTGCTCTCGCGCCCGGAGGAGATGATCCTGTGCGCCTGACCGACGCCTCCCCTCCCGCCTACCTCCACGACCATGCCGCACGCGGCTTCCTCGGCGCGCACATCGGGCTGATCGTCTTCTCCACGCTCGCGATGGTGACGCTCCTCGCGGGGGAGTTCCCCGTGTGGATGCAGGGCCCGTACACGCAGAAGGTCTACCAGCTCGGCTGGAAGTACTCCGGGCAGGTCTACATCCTGCTCGGCACGCTCGCGGTGCTGCTCCACAGCGCGCCGCGCTTCGGCTGGGGGAAGGCGGTCCTCACGCTCGTGATCGCGTCGGGGGTCGCGCTGCTCTCCGAGCTCGGCGGGACCAACATCGGGCTCCCCTTCGGGCCGTACCACTACACCGAGATGCTCGGCTACCGGATCGCCGACGACGTGCCGTATCCGATCCCGATCTCGTGGTACTACATGCTCTACGGCTCGCTCGCGATCTGCGCGCGGACCATGGCCGCCGACGACTCGGGCGCGACCCGCTGGCGCTGGGCCCTGGTGGCGGGCGCGATCCTCACCGCATGGGACGTGCCGATGGAGGTGCAGATGACGAACGTGCTGCCCGTCCACTGGGTGTGGGACCTGCACAAGCTCCCGGAGTGGGTCCCGGCCTGGCTCGGGGGGCCGATCTTCTACGGCATGCCGCTGTCCAACTGGATCGGCTGGTACGTGACGGGGGTCCTCGTGAGCCGGCTGATGCTCGCGATCGTGCCGCCGAGCACGTGGACGCGCACGGTGGCACCGTACGCGCTGCCGCTGGTGGTCTACGCCGCGAACGGCATCATGCCGATCGCGGTGACGGCCCGGCACGGGTACGTGTGGGCGGTCGTCCTGGGGCTCGTGGCGATGGGCCTGCCACTCTGGCTGGGCGTCCGCGCCCGGCGGCGGACGGCAACCGCGCAGCTCCGGACGGCGCCGGCCACGGCGTAGCGACGGCGCCGCCGCCGGGGTTGGCCGGCTGGCGTCCCCGCCTTAGTTTTCGCTCTATAGTTGCCCCCGCTGCCGGGCTCCGGCGGCGGGGTTTCGTGCCCTTACTCGTCCCCGTCAGGACCATTGGTTCATATGGATATCCAGATCACCGCCACCAAGAGCGAGGGCGCCGAGCGCCGCCTTCAGGTCGCCGTCCCCCCGGCCCGCGTCGCCGAGGCGCGCAACAAGGCCGCCAGCCGCGTCGCCAAGCAGGTGCGCGTGCCCGGCTTCCGGCCCGGCAAGGCGCCGGTCGCGATGGTCCGCAAGGCGTACGGACAGGCGATCGACCAGGAGGCCGTGGAGGCGCTGCTGCGCGAGGCGTTCGAGCAGGTGGTGGCCAAGGAGAAGCTCGAACTGGTCACGCAGCCGCATGCCCACGACGTGAAGTTCGGCGAGGACCAGGGGCTGAGCTTCGAGCTGCACTGCGAGGTGCGCCCGGAGATCAAGCTCGAGCGCCTTTCCGGGTTCCGCGTGATGCGGCCCAAGGACGCGGTATCGGACGAGCAGGTGCAGGAGCAGCTCGACCAGATGCGGGACCAGCGGGCGTCGTGGACGCCGGTGGAGGGGAAGCCGCTCGAGGGGGACCTCGTGACGGTGATGCTCGCGACCGCGGACGAGGACGGCACGATCCCCGAGGGGAAGGAGTACCGCCTCGTCATGGGGGCCGGCCAGGCGATCGCCGCGATCGAGGAGGTCATCATGACCCTGGGCCAGGGCGAGACGCGGGAGCAGGCGGTGAAGTGGCCGGAGGACTTCCCGGACGAGGCCCAGCGCGGCAAGTCGAAGATGGTCCGCGCGACCCTCACCGAGGTGAAGCGGAAGTCGCTGCCGGCACTCGACGACGCGTTCGCGCGCGAGATGGGCGACTTCGAGTCGCTCACCGCCTTCA
>CAZPJF010000319.1:0-4461 GCA_964586095.1 uncultured Gemmatimonas sp.
GTGGAGGCGAGGGGAATCGAACCCCTGACCTCTTGAATGCCATTCAAGCGCTCTCCCAACTGAGCTACGCCCCCGCGCGCGACCCGTTCGAGCGCCGCGACAGGAACCAAAGAAGCTATCCGCGGGTATGTCGTTGGTCAAGCGCCGAAACTGGCGTTCCGCGCCGCACGCTGTATCTTTGGGCCTGCTTCAACACCACCGAATCGCACGCCGGACCGCGCAGCCGGTCCAGGACTCCATAGCAATGGCCACTGAAGTCAAGAAGCGGAAGCGCCGCACCGCGCCCGCGGGGATCGCCCCCAGCGAGCCGGAGCGCGACATCCTCGACCAGTACCTCTACGAGGTCTCCACGTACCCCCTCCTCAAGGGGAACGAGGAGATCGAGGTGGCGCGCAAGATCCGCGCGGGCGACCAGGACGCGCTCCAAGAGCTCGTCAAGCGCAACCTCCGCTTCGTCATCTCCGTCGCCAAGAAGTACCAGAACCGCGGCCTCCCCCTCATCGACCTCATCGGCGAGGGCAACGTCGGCCTCCTCACGGCCGCCCGGAAGTTCGATCCCGACCAGGGCGTGAAGTTCATCTCCTACGCCGTCTGGTGGATCCGCCAGGCGATCCTCTCGTCGCTCGCGCGGCAGGGGCGCACCGTCCGCGTGCCGCTCAACCGCACCGCCGACCTCTCGCGCATCATCAAGGCCTCGGAGATCCTCCGGCAGAAGCTCCGCCGCGAGCCCACGCCCGAGGAGCTCTCGCAGCTCACCGGCCTCTCCGTCGACGTCGTGCAGTCGCTCGCCGCGCTCAACACCGGCGATGTCCGCCTCGACGCCCCCATGGACCCGGACGGCGACCGCTCGCTCATCGAGCGCTTCGTCGCCGACGAGATGCCCGACACCGAGGAGGAGGCGATGAACCGCTTCCTCAACGACGAGATCGAGCACGCCCTCGGCACCCTCCCGCCGCGCGATGCGAAGGTGCTCCGCCTCTACTTCGGCCTCGAGGGCGGGCGTGAGCACACGCTCGAGGAGATCGGCTCGATGCTCGGCGTCACGCGCGAGCGGGTCCGCCAGCTCCGTGACCGGGCGCTGAAGCGCCTGCGCGAGGGCGACGTGGGACGGGCGCTCGGGTCGTTCGCCGCCTAGGCAGGACGAAGGTCGGAGGATGAAGGGGGGCGGGCCGTGCGGCCCGCCCTTCTGCATTCGGGCCCCTCCCGATCGTCGGGTGCGCCGTCGCCCCTGAGCCTGCATATTGTCCTCCATCCTCCATCCTCCAGCCTCCCGCCTGGCTTGATCCGCTTCGACAACGTCCACAAGGCCTTCGGCGAGAACCAGGTCCTCCGCGGCTTCACCCTCGACGTGAACGAGGGAGAGACCATGGTCATCATCGGCTTCTCGGGAACGGGCAAGTCGGTCGCCATCAAGCACATCGTGGGCCTGCTCGAGCCGGACGAGGGCACCGTCCACGTCGACGGCGTCGAGGTCGGGGCGCTCTCGCGGCGCGAGCTCTACCAGCTGCGCGCCAAGATCGGCTACGTCTTCCAGTTCGCCGCCCTCTTCGACTCCCTCACCATCGCGGAGAACGTCGCGATGGGGCTCCGCAAGCAGGGGCTCCTCACGGAGTCGCAGATCACCGAGCGCGTCCACGAGGCGCTCGAACTCGTCGACCTCGACGACTCGGTCGGCGACAAGCTCCCCGCGGAGCTCTCGGGCGGGATGCGCAAGCGCGTCGGCATCGCGCGCGCCATCGCCCTGCGGCCCAAGTACCTCCTCTACGACGAGCCCACCACCGGGCTGGATCCGGTGACGAGCGCGATCATCGACGACCTCATGCTCCGGATGCAGCGGCAGCTGGGCGTGACCGGCATCGTCATCACGCACGACATGCGCAGCGCCTACACCGTCGGCACGCGCATCGCGATGCTCTACGAGGGGAAGGTCCGCCAGGTCGGGACCGTCGACGAGATCAAGCACTCCGCGGACCCCATCGTCCGGCAGTTCATCGAGGGGCGGGCCGAGCCGGAGCCGGCCGCCGCCGCGCGCCCGTGAGCCGGCAGCGGCGGCCGCGCGAGGAGGTCTCGGCCGGCGGCATCGTGTTCCGCCGCGACGGCGACCGCACGTTCTACCTGCTCATCCGCGACTCGTACCGGAACTGGGGGTTCCCCAAGGGCCACCTCGAGGAGGGCGAGGCGCCCGCCGACGCCGCGCTCCGCGAGGTGGGCGAGGAGACCGGCCTCGACGCGCTCGAGCTCCGCGCACCCATCGAGACCATCGACTGGGAGTTCCGCTTCCGCGGACGGCGGATCCACAAGACCTGCCACTTCTTCCTGATCGAGACGCCCGACCGCCGCACGGCCCCGCTGCGCGCCGAGGGCATCACCGCCTGCCGCTGGGCCTCGTTCGAGCAGGCGGAGCGGATGATCGCGTACGACAACGCGCGCGCGGTGCTGCGCCACGCACAGGCGCTGCTCGCCGGCGAGCCGACGACCGCCCCCGGCATCGCGCGCTGACCGGTGGCCGACCTCGAGCCCGGCCTCGCGCCCCCGCCGTCGGTCATCGCGTTCGCCGCGCGCGAGCGCGCGCGGGAGGTCCTGCGGCGCGGGCTCCCGCGGCGGCGGGGCAAGCTCACCCAGGTCCGGTCGCGGGAGGAACTGCTCTCCACCCTCCGCAGCGCCTACACCGACGCGGTGGTCGTCGACCTGGCGCAGCCGACCGACGAACACTGGGCGATCGCCTCCCTCGCGCGCGACTTCCCGAGCATCCCCTTCGTGGCGCTCGCGCCGGTGCGCCCCGCCGAGGCGCCGCACCTCGCGAGGGCCTGCCGCGAGTGCGAGTTCGCCGATGTCGTCGTGGAGGGGATGGAGGACGCGCTCCTGCGTGACCTGCTCGCGCCGCTGACCTTCTCGCACCGGTTCGCCGCGGCGCTCACGGCCGCCGACGCCGCGCTCGGGCTCGTGACCGACCTCCAGCGGACGATCTGGCGGCTCGTGATCGCGCACGGCGGGCGCACGGTCCGCACCGAGGCGCTCGCCGCCGCGGTCGGCCTCACCCGCGAGCACCTGAGCCGCCGCTTCTCGGCGGCGGGCGCGCCCAACCTCAAGCGGGTCATCGACCTCGTCCGGCTGCTCGCCGCCGCCGACCTCGCCAAGAACCCGGGCCTCGACCTGCCCGACATCGCACGGGTCCTCGGCTTCGCGTCCGCGTCGCACCTCAGCGCCAGTTGCCAGCGGCTGCTCGGCGTGCGGTCGTCGTCCCTCGCGCGGCTCCGGGCCACGGACCTGATCGACCGGTGCGTGAAGCAGGGGCGGAGCCGATCGCGGGCGCACTAGCGGGTGGTCAGCGCTGGGGGCGGATGGGGCTGATGGGGCGCAGGGGGCGTAGGGGCCTCCGGGACGCCGGCGGGGGTGTTGCAGGTCCCCCCGTCTTGTGATAATTTTCACAAGCTATACCAGAACCGCGCCCGGGCCCGCCGACACGCGAGCGCCGCGGTGAGCGCGAAGCTCCTCGACACACAACGCTCTGCCCCCCTGAACAATGGCTTCCCAGACGTCGCTGCGCCCTGGTGAGATCAAGGACATCCTCCTCCGCGAGATCGAGGCGGCGGACCTCAACACCCTCGACGTCGAGGAGGTCGGTTCCGTCCTCGAGGTGAAGGACGGCATCGCCCGCATCTACGGCCTGCAGAAGGCGATGGCGGGCGAGATGCTCGAGATCCACTCCTCCGAGACCGGCGAGACGATCACCGCGCTCGCGCTCAACCTCGAGGAGGACAACATCGGCGCGGTCATCCTCGGCGACTACCTCCGCCTGAAGGAGGGCGACGAGGTCCGCCGCACCGCCCGCGTGCTCGAGGTGCCGGTCGGTCCGGCCATGATCGGCCGCGTCGTGGACGCCCTCGGCCGCCCGATCGACGGGCAGGGTCCGATCGCGACGACCATGAGCCGCAAGGTGGAGTCGGAGGCCCCGGGCATCATCGTCCGCCAGCCCGTCGGCGAGCCGATGCAGACCGGCATCAAGGCGATCGACGCGATGATCCCGATCGGCCGGGGCCAGCGCGAGCTGATCATCGGTGACCGCGGCACGGGCAAGACGGCGATCGCGATCGACACGATCATCAACCAGAAGGGCCAGGGCGTCATCTGCGTGTACGTCGCGATCGGCCAGAAGGCCTCGACCGTGGCGAGCGTGGTGGAGAAGCTCAAGGCCGCCGGCGCGATGGAGTACACGATCGTCGTCGTCGCCGCCGCCTCGGACCCGGCCCCGATGCAGTACATCGCGCCCTACTCGGGCGTGGCGATGGCCGAGTACTTCATGTACCACGAGGGGAAGGCGACGCTCGCGGTGTACGACGACCTCTCCAAGCAGGCCGCGGCGTACCGCCAGCTCTCGCTGGTGCTCCGCCGTCCGCCGGGCCGCGAGGCGTTCCCGGGCGACGTGTTCTACCTCCACTCGCGCCTCCTCGAGCGCGCGGC
>CAZPJF010000320.1:0-4445 GCA_964586095.1 uncultured Gemmatimonas sp.
ATCCGGACCTACGTGCTCGTGGAGCAGCTCGAGGCCGCGTTCCAGCTCATGGAGATCCGCGCGGCGCTCGCGCCGCGCTTCGTCGGCTTCAACACGGGGCGATGGGACTACATCAACAGCGTCGCCGACGCGATGGCATGGGACCGGGGCTTCGTGAACCCGGACATCGGCGCGATCACGATGACGTACGGCTACATGCGCCACTACGAGGACCGGGTGCGCCGTGCGGTGAACACGCCGGACCGGAACGGGCGGACGGCGCTCTGGCAGGGCGGCATGGAGCCGAACATCCCCGTGGGCTCGGCCACGGGCGTCGCCGAGGGGATGGCGCGCGCGCAGTCGGGCGGGCGGCGGGAGCAGCAGGCGGGCGCGAGCGGCAAGTGGGTCGCGCACTGGAAGATGGTGCACATCCTGCGGCCCATTTGGGAGGCCGCCGGCCAGCCCAACCAGCTGGGCCGCGCCTTCCCGCCGCTCGCGTACGACGCGGCCGCGGCCGATGCGCTGCTGCAGCTCGAACCGGCCCCGCGCACCGTGCGCGGCGCGCGTGATCTCCTCTCGGTGGCCCTGCAGTACGGCAACGCGTTCGGCCGCGGCTTCCAGGCGGCCGCGCTCAAGCCGGCCGACGCGTTCGGCGACCCGGACGTGCTCTACCTCATGGAGGACATGGCCACCGGCGAGATCCGGCTGAGCATCCTCTGGGAGTGGCTGCACAAGGGCGCCGGCTTCACCGAGGCGGATGCCGCGACCGGCGTGGCGGCGGGGGACCAGCTCACGCCGGCGCTCTTCGAGCGCCTGCTCGCCGAGGAGTATGACAAGCTCCTCCGCGCCGGCGACCGGGACGTGCACGACGACTCCAAGGCCACCACGCTCCCGATCGCGCGGGAGATCGTGGCGCAGTACGTCCGGTGCCCGGTCAAGGCGCCCTGGTACGTGGACCTGCTCAACCTCACGCTCGACGACCACGACCTCACGCGCGCGCGCGCCCGCATCGCCGCGTACCTGGCCGCGTTCGCGCGCGACGGCACGCGCATCACCGATCCGCACGACCTGCCACCCACCTGACGGGGAACGCCATGGGGCTCGATGCCGAAGTGAAGGAGCTGGAGGCCTGGTTCGCGTCGGCGCGGTTCGCCGGGCTCACGCGCGTGCACACCGCGCGCGAGGTGCTGGAGCAGCGCGGCACGATCCGGCGCGACCACACGGTCGCGCGGGTGGCGGCCGAGCGCTTCCACGCGCGGCTCCGGGAGCTCTTCGCGCAGGGGAAGGGGATCACGACCTTCGGTCCGTACTCGCCGGGCCAGGCGGTCGCGATGAAGAAGATGGGGATCGAGGCGATCTACCTCGGCGGCTGGGCGACGAGCGCCAAGGGGTCGGCGCAGGAGGACCCGGGGCCCGACCTCGCGAGCTATCCCCTGAGCCAGGTCCCCGACGAGGCGGCCCCGATCGTCCGCGCCCTGCTCACCGCCGACCGGAACCAGGCGTTCGCCCGCGCGCGCATGGGCGCGGCCGAGCGCGAGGCCACGCCCGAGGTCGACTTCCATCCGTTCATCATCGCCGACGCCGACACCGGCCATGGCGGCGATGCGCACGTGCGGAACCTCATCCGGCGCTTCGTCGAGGTCGGGGTCCCCGGCTACCACATCGAGGACCAGAAGCCCGGCGTGAAGAAGTGCGGCCACCAGGGCGGGAAGGTCCTCGTCTCGGAGGACGAGCAGATCAAGCGGCTCGTGGCGGCGCGGTTCCAGCTCGACATCATGGGCGTGCCCGGGCTCATCGTCGCGCGCACCGACGCCGAGTCGGCGACGCTCCTCGACGGGCGCGCGGACGAGCGCGACCAGCCGTTCATCCTCGGCGCGACGAACCTCGCCCTCCCCACGTTCCGGGCGGCGTTCCTCGCGATCCTCCGCCGGCTGCAGCGCGCGGGCGTCGAGGAGATGAGCGGGTTCAGGCTCTACGCCATGTGCGAGGAGGAGTACGCGGAGGCGGAGGACTGGCTCGCGCGCGTCGGCCTCGACCAGCGCATCGCGGCCGCCGCGGCGGAGCACCGCGCCGGGCGCCTCGACCCCGATGCGGCGTTCGACATGGTCTTCGAGCGCTTCGCGGACGACTGGCGCGCCGCCGCCGGCGTGGCCACCTACGCCGATGCCGTCGCCGCGGCCCTCGACCTCCGCGCGTCCGAGACCGACCGGCCGCCGATCACGCGCGCGGCCTGGCTCGCGTTCGCGGCCCACGCCCCGTGGTACGTGGCCCGCGAGCGGGCGCGCGCGCTCGGCGTCGACATCACGTGGGACTGCGAGCACGTGAAGACCCCCGACGGCTACTACCAGGTGCAGGGCGGCCTCGAGTACGCCATCGCCAAGTCGCTCGCCGCGGCCCCCTTCGCGGACCTCCTCTGGATGGAGACCAAGCATGCGCACCTCGGCGAGGCCAAGCGGTTCGCCGACGCGATCCATGCGCGCTTCCCCGACAAGATGCTCGCGTACAACCTGTCGCCGTCGTTCAACTGGGACACCACCGGCATGAGCGACGACGAGATGCGCCGCTTCCCGGAGGAGCTCGGCAAGCTCGGGTTCGTGTTCAACTTCATCACCTACGGCGGGCACCAGATCGACGGGCTCGCGGCGGAGGAGTTCGCGGCGTCGCTGCGGGAGAACGGCATGCTCGCGCTCGCGCGCGTGCAGCGGAAGTTCCGGCTGCTGGACTCCGGCTACCGGACGCCGCAGACGCTCGTCGGCGGCCCGCGCGCGGACGCCGCCCTGCTCGCCATCGCCGGCCGCACCTCGACCACCAAGGCGATGGGCGAGGGGTCGACGCAGAAGCAGCACCTCGTGCAGACCGAGGTCGCCCCCAAGGTGCTCGCCGGCTGGCTCGACCGCTGGCGCGCGCGGCACGGCGTCGCGGGCGCGCTCACCGTGTCGCTGCGCCCGCACCCGGCGGCGAGCGAGCTCCTCGAGCTCTCGGTGCTGGCCGGCAGCGGGACCAAGGCCGCCAACGTCGTCTTCGCGGCCATCCAGGACCGGCGGGGCCGCTCCATCCTCTCGGTCCGCGACCAGAACAACTTCGACGTCGCGCTCCGCAACAAGCGGCTCCTCACGCTCACGCTCCTCTTCCTCCTCCACCGCTACAAGGCGGACTCGGTCCACTTCGTCGCCCCGACGGACGACAACCGGCGGCAGGCCGAGGGGATGCGGGCGCACGGGATCTTCAAGGCGGTCCAGGTCGAGATCGGCGAGATCATCGTCGCCGAGGTGGACCCGGCGCGCATCGCCGAGCTCGTGGCCAAGGACGGCAAGGCGCTCGATGCGCTCATCGGAGGCGCGAGCTAACTTCTCCGGCATGCCCCCCGCCAACGCGATCTTCCTCGCGCTCCTCGTCCTCGCGCTCGCGACCTTCAGCGCCAACGTCCAGCGCCTCGTCGGCTACCTCCGGCTCGGGCGCCTCGACGACGCACGGTGGAGCGACGTCCCGCGCCGCCTCGGCAACCTCCTGACCGTCGGCATCCTGCAGTCGAAGATCCTCCGCGACTCCGTCGCGGGGCCGATGCACGCCCTCATCTTCTGGGGCTTCTGCATCCTCGGCGCGAGCACCACCGAGATGCTGATCGGCGGCGTGGTGCCGGGCTTCGGCTACGAGGCGTTCCTCCCCGAGCCGCTCTTCCGGCTCTACGTCCTGAGCCAGGAGGGGTTCGCGGCGATCGTGCTCGCGATGGTCGGCTTCGCGCTCTGGCGCCGGCTCACCCGGCGCGTGCCGCGCCTCGAGGGCGCCGAAACGCACCCGAACGACCCGCTGCTCATCCTCTCGTGGATCGCGGCGCTCATGGTCACGATGTTCCTCAGTGAGGCGTTCCACTTCGCCTCCGCGCCGCACCCGCTCGTGGGCGCCTACCCCGTGAGCTACCCGCTCGCCCGGGCGCTCGTGCTCGTCGGCTTCCAGCCCGGGCTCCCCGCGCCGGAGCTGATGCACGGGATCTTCTGGTGGGCGCATGCCCTCCTCGTCCTCGGCTTCCTGAACTACCTCCCCTTCTCCAAGCACCTCCACGTCGTCGCGTCGCTCCCCAACACGTACCTCTCGAACACGAGCGGACCGGGGACCGTGGGCGCCATGCGGCCGCTGGACTTCGAGGGCGCCGACGCCGAGCAGTTCGGCGCGAGCGACATCGAGCACCTGAGCTGGAAGTCGCTGCTCGACGGCTTCGCGTGCACCGAGTGCGGCCGCTGCACCAGCGTCTGCCCCGCGAACACCACGGGGAAGCTGCTCAGCCCGCGCAAGATCATGATCAACGTCCGCGAGCGTCTCGAGGCCAAGGCGCCGTGGATGACCCGTGACGCCGACGGCAGGGCCGTCCTCGCCGCCGATGCACCGGCCGCCCTCGCCGAACGTCCCCTCCTCGGCGGCTACATCACCGACGAGGAGCTCTGGGCCTGCACCTCCTGCCGCGCCTGCGT
>CAZPJF010000321.1:0-4433 GCA_964586095.1 uncultured Gemmatimonas sp.
CCTGCTCGCGCTCAATGCGGCCGTCGAGGCCGCCCGCGCGGGCGATGCGGGTCGCGGGTTCGCGGTCGTCGCCGAGGAGGTGCGCGCGCTGGCGCTCCGCAGCGCCGAGGCCGCGCGCCAGACCGCCGCGCTCATCGAGAAGTCGGTGGTCGACGCGCGCCGCGGCGCGGAGCTCGGCGATCACGCCGCGAGCCGCCTCGGAGCCATCGAGGACGGGGTGCGCTCGGTCGCGGGTGTGATGGACCGGATCGTCGGCGCCTCGCGCAGCCAGCGCGAGGGTGTCCGCGAGATCTCCACCGCGGTCGAGCACATGAACGGCGCCACGCAGGCCTCGGCCGCGAACGCCGAGGAATCGGCCGCGGCGGCGGAGGAGCTCACGAGCCAGGCGACCATGGTCCGCTCGCTCATCGCGAGCTTCCGGACGAGCGCCGCCGGCCACGCGTTCGAGGGGCACGAGCTGCGCACGCCGCCCAGCCTGCGCGGCGCGCCGGCGCGCGTCACGAGACGCGCCGGGTCTTCCGCTTGAGGAAGTCCATCAGGATGAACTGGCCGAGCGTCATGGTGTTCGTGAAGTAGGCCCGTCCGCGCGTGATGGCGCTGACCATCTTCACGAACTCCACGAGGGCGCGGTCGCGGGCGAGCATGAAGGTGTTCACCGGGATCCCGCCCTTGCGGCAGGCCGCCACCTCGGTGAGCGTCTCCTGCAGCACGAACGCGTCGAGTCCCATCGAGTTCTTGTAGATCCGGCCGTCGGGCATGGTGAGCGCGCTCGGCTTGCCGTCGGTGATCATCACGATCTGGCGCATGTCCTTCCGCTGCGCCAGCAGCAGGCGCCGGGCGAGCTTGAGCCCCGCCGCCGTGTTCGTGTGGTACGGCCCCACCTGCGCCTTGGCGAGCGCCCCCATCGGGATCTCCTCCGCCGAGTCGTGGAAGAGCACCACCTTGATCGAGTCGCCGGGGAACTGCGTGCGGATCAGGTGCGTGAGCGCGAGCGCGACCTTCTTGGCCGGGGTGAAGCGGTCCTCGCCGTACAGGATCATGGAGTGCGAGCAGTCGAGCATGAGCACCGTCGCGCAGCTCGAGCGGTACTCGCTCTGCCGCACCATGAGGTCCGCGTAGTCGAGGTCCATCGGCATGTCGAGCGAGCCGGTGCGCAGCATCGCGTTGCGCAGCGTCTCGTTGACGTCGAGGTTGAGCGCGTCGCCGAACTCGTACGGCCGGCTGTGCGCGTCGGCCTCGATGCCCGTGGCGAGGTGCGGCGTGTCGTGCGACCCGAAGTGCGACTTGCCGAGGCCGCCGAGGATGCCGCGGAGCGACTTGTAGCCGAGGAAGTCGATCCCCTTGGAGGTGAGGTCGAACTGCACGTCCTGCGCCGCCGCCTGTGCGAGGCCGCCGGGCCCGAGCACCGGCTGGTGCCCCGCCGGCGCCTGCGGCGCCTGGTCCGCCTTGAGGAAGCCCTCGGCGATCAGCCGCTGGACGATCTCGTCGAGCAGCTGCGAGAGCTTGGCCTCGGAGAGGTCGTCGCCGTCGCCGCGCAGCGCCTCCAGCATCTCCGGCGTGAACTGCCCGCTCTGGATGAGCGCGTCGAGGATCGCCTGCTTGAGCGCGTCGAGCGAGCGGTCGCCCCCCTGGTCGAGGTCGCGGAACCCCCACGGGTCGGCCGGACCGCCCCCGGCGAACCCCGACTGGAGCAGGAAGTCCGCCAGGTTGTCGAGCAGGGCCTGCAGGTCGACGGCGTCGGCCGACTCGGGGCTGAACTTCCTGTAGGTATGGAACCGCATCGCCCGCCCTCCTATCCGCCGAACACGAGGAGCGTCAAGTAGGTTCCGTACGCGGCGGCGAGCAGCCCGCCCTCGGCGCGCGTCACCACGAACTTGCTGCGCATCATCGGGAAGAGCACCGCCGAGAGCACCAGCATCCAGACCATGTCGCTCCTGACCATCGCCTCGCCCACCGCGAGGGGACGGAGCAGCGCCGTGGTGCCGAGGATGCCGAGGACGTTGAAGATGTTCGAGCCGATGACGTTGCCGAGCGCGATCTCGCCCTGGCCGCGGCGCGCCGCCATGAGCGAGGTCGCGACTTCCGGCGTGCCGGTCCCCGCCGCGACGATCGTGAGGCCGATCACCCGCTCCGTCATGCCCGCCGCCCGCGCGAGGTCGATCGCGCCGCGCAGCAGGAGCTCGCCGCCCACCACGAGCAGGGCGATGCCCCCCGCCACGAAGAGCAGCGCCTTGCCCACGCCCGCCCCGTCCGGCACGTCGCGCGCCGCGACCTCCTGCGCCAGGTCCGCCGCCTCCTCGCCCGCGACCTCGGTGCGGCCGATCCGCACCACGTAGGCCGTGAAGAGCACGAGGCCCACCAGGAAGAAGCCCCCCTCGAGCCGGTCCAGCCGCCCGTCCCGCGCGAGGAGCAGCAGCTGGAAGCTCGCGAGGAACATGAACGGCCACTCGAGGCGGACCGCGCTCGAGTGCACCCGCATCGGCTGGATGAGCGCGGTGAGCCCGAGCACGATCCCGATGTTGAAGATGTTGGAGCCGACGACGTTCCCCACGCCCAGGTCGCTCGCGCCGCGCAGCGTGGCCGCGACGCTCACCGTGAGCTCGGGGAGCGAGGTCCCCATCGAGACGATGGTGAGGCCGATCACGGCCGCCGAGACCTTGGCGGCGCGCGCGAGGGTCACCGCGCCGCGCACGAGCGCATCGGCGCCGAAGCCGAGCACGGCCACGCCGGCGGCCACGAAGAGGAGGGCGGCGAGGAGGGTCATCGGGGGTAATCAACCGCCGCCGGCGCGCGCTGTCACGGGGGCGGTCGCCGTGCGATCTTTCCCGCACCCGCATGTCCGTCCCCGTCCCGCCCCGCGCGCGCAACCCGTTCCGGCTCCTCGCCACCTACCGGAACTTCCGCCTCTTCTGGCTCGGGCAGACGACGTCGCTCATCGGCAGCTGGATGCAGACGGTCGCCGTCGGGTGGACCGCGCTCGAGCTGACCGACGACGCGTTCATGGTCGGGCTCGTCTCCGCGGCCGGCACCTTCCCGATCCTCCTCCTCTCCCTGCCGGGTGGCGTCGTGGCCGACCGGAACGAGAAGCTGCGCGTGGTGACCATCGCGCAGTCGCTGATGCTGCTCGAGGCGGCCGCGCTCTGGCTGCTCGCGCTCACCGGCCACCTCACCATCCACTGGCTCCTCACCCTCACCCTCTTCGGCGGCGTGCTCGCCGCGTTCGAGATCCCGGCGCGGCAGTCGCTCATGGTGGAGCTGGTGGGGAAGGAGGACCTGCCGCAGGCGATCGGGCTCAACTCGATGGGCTTCAACCTCGCGCGGGTGCTGGGGCCCAGCGTCGCGGCCGTGGTCATCGCACGGCTCGGCATCCCGTGGACGTTCGGCGTGAACGCGCTCTCGTACCTCGCCGTGCTCATCGGGCTCGCGATGATCCGCCTCCCCGAGCGCCGCACCGTCTCGCGCCAGACCGGCGGCTCCATGGCCGGCATGCGCGAGGGGCTCCACTACGTCCGGACCACCGAGCCGCTCCCCATCCTCCTCGCGTTCACCACGGTCTTCTCGGTCTGCGGCATCCCCGTGATCACGCTGCTCCCGGTGGTCGCGCGCGACGGCCTCGGCCTGGGCGCCGACGGCTATGGCGGGCTGATGGCCGCGCTCGGCGTCGGGGCGGTGACGGGCGCGCTCGCGATCGCCGCGACGGGCGGTGGTGCCGAGCGCGGGCGGCTGCTGCGGACGGCGTCGTTCGCCTTCGCCGCCTTGCTGCTCGCCTTCCCGTTCGCGCGGCACCCGGTGCTCGCCGGGCTCCTGCTCTACGCCACCGGCGTGGCGATGATCATCAACAACGCGCTCGTGAACGCGCGGCTGCAGGAGGTCGTCCCCGATGCGCTCCGCGGCCGCGTGCTCTCGCTCTACGTGATGGTGTACGTCGGCGCGTCGCCGATCGGGAGCGTCGTCGGCGGCTGGGTGGCGCGCGCCGCCGGCGCCGGCTGGGCGATCGGCGGCGGCGCGGCCGTCATGCTACTCTTCGCGCTCTGGGCGTTCCGGCGGCATCCCCTGCTTGCGGCGCACTGAGCGGCCGTACTGGCCGCCCTCGCTCCGCGAGAGCTTCCGCCGCGCGACCAGCGCCTCCAGCACCAGCTCGCAGCCGACCACGGTGTCGGCATCGTCACCGGCCAGCCCCGCGGCGGTGACGACCTCGACCAGGCTCGGCACCGTCGCGAACCCCTGCCGCGCCACCGCCGCGCTCGCGTCGTCGCTCACCTGCAGCAGCTGCCCGCGGTCGAACCAGATCACGATCCCGTCCAGGTCGAGCGCCTCGGCGCGCTCGGCCAGCGTCGCCTCCGCCGCGCGGCGGATCAGCTCGCGCGCGATCGCCGCACCGCCCACCAGCTCCCCCTCGTACTCGAGCTCGATCTTGCCCGTGATCGCCGGTA
>CAZPJF010000322.1:0-4431 GCA_964586095.1 uncultured Gemmatimonas sp.
GGCTTGGAGCGGGTGCTGGTGCTGCGGACCTTCTCCAAGGCGTGGGGCCTCGCGGGGCTGCGCGTGGGGGTGGGCGTCGGTTCGCGCGCGCTGGTCGATGCGGTCGTGCGGTCGCGCGGGCCGTACAAGGTGAACGCGCTCGCGGAGGCGGCGGCGACGGCGGCGCTGCGCGCCGACGAGGCGTGGATGCGTGCCGCGGCGGCGGCGGCGGCGGAGAACCGGCGGCGGCTCGACGCGGTGGTCCGCGGCCGCGGCGGTGTCCACGCATGGGCCTCGCAGGGGAACTTCTCGTTCTGGCAGGTGGATGGCGACGCCGACATGCTGGCCGCCCGCTTCGCCGAGCGCGGCGTCGGCGTGCGCGCGTTCCGCGCGCTGCCCGGCATCGGTGACGCGCTCCGCATCGGCATGGCGCCCTGGCCGCAGCTCCAGCGGGTCGCCGACCTGGTGCCGGAGTTGTGGCCATGATGCGCGTGACGGTGTTCGACTACGGCGCCGGGAACCTGCACTCGCTCGTCAAGGCGCTCGAGGGTGCGGGACGTCGGGTGGCGGTGGAGCCGGACCCGCGCGCCGCGCTCGCGACCGACGTGCTCGTGCTGCCGGGAGTGGGGGCGTTCGGGGCCGCTGCCGCGCGCCTCGCGCCCGCCCGCGCGGCGATGCGCGAGGCGATCCTGGGGGGACTCCCCACGCTCGGGATCTGCCTGGGGATGCAGCTGCTGTTCCAGTCGAGCGCCGAGGGACCCGGCGAGGGACTCGCGGTGCTCGAGGGGCGCGTGGAGCGACTCCGCGCCCAGCGCACACCGCAGATCGGATGGAACGCGCTCGAGGCGACGCGCGACCCGCTGTTCGCGTCGAGCGGGCTCTCCACCGCATACTATGCCAACCGCTTCGTCTGTCGCCCGGCCGATCCCACGGTGGTGACGGCCTGGTCGACGCACGAGTCCGACCGGTTCGCGGCCGCGGTGCGCCGCGGACCCTGCGTCGGCGTGCAGTTCCATCCCGAGAAGAGCAGCCGTCCCGGCGTGCGCTTCGTGGACCAGTTCCTGCGCGAGGCCGACGCGGCCCGCCTCCCCTCCAGCCCGCCCCGCTGATGCTCGCGATCCCTGCCCTCGACCTTCGTGACCGCCATTGCGTGCAGCTGGTGGGCGGTGACTATGCGGCCGAATCCGTGCGCCTGGACGACCCGGTGGCGGTGGCCCGTCGCTGGGCGGCCGTCGGGTTCACGCGCCTGCACGTGGTCGACCTCGACGCCGCAACGGGTCGCGGCGACAATCGGGACCTCGTGCGCGACATCCTGCGGCACGTCACGCTGCCGACGCAGGTGGGGGGTGGCGTGCGCGACGACGAGGCGATCGGCTCGCTGCTCGATGACGGGGCCGACCACGTCATCGTCGGCACGCGCGGCATCGAGGACCCGGCCTGGCTCGCGGAGCAGGCCGCCCTCGCCCCCGGCCGCATCGTGCTGGCGGCCGACGTGCGCGACCGCGCCGTGGTCACGAAGGGATGGACCACCCGCTCGCGATTCACGCTCGCGGAGCTGATCGGCGAGCTGGAGGAGGCGCCGCTCGCCGGCCTCCTCGTCACCGCCGTTCACAAGGAGGGGAAGATGCAGGGGAGCGACCTGCCGCTCATCGAGACCGCCGTCGAACGGTCCCCGTGGCCGGTGATCGCGTCCGGGGGCATCGGCAGCATGCAGGACCTGCGCAACCTCGAGGATCGCGGCGTCGCCGCGGTGGTGCTGGGCATGGCGCTCTACACCGACGCGCTCGATCCGCGCGTGGTGGCCGAGGAGTTCGCCGCGTGACGCCGGCCGGGCGCGTGATCCGCGAGCGGCGGACCGGCGAGACGACCGTGCGCGTGGAGGCCGTGCTGGGCAGCGGCCGCGCGGAGGTCACGACCACCGTCCCGTTCCTCGACCACATGATGACGGTGCTGGCGAAGTACGCGGGCATCGACCTCGTGGTGCGCGCCGAGGGGGACCTGCGGCACCACATCATCGAGGACGTGGCGCTGACCGTGGGCCCGGCGATCGCGGCGGCGATCCCGGCGACGGCGGCGCGCTACGGCGACCGCACCGTGGCCATGGACGAGGCCCTGGTGCAGGCGGTCCTCGACGTGGGCGGCCGCCCCTACTACGAAGGACCGATCCCGAGTTCCCTCTACGACCACTGGATGCGCTCGTTCTGCGACTCGGCCAGGTTCACGCTCCACCTCCGCGTGCTGCGCGGGACCGACCGGCACCACGTCGTCGAGGCGGCGTTCAAGGCGCTCGGCTTCGCGCTCCGGCAGGCCGCGGTGGACTCGGGCGCGGTGTTCAGCACCAAGGGCGCGATCGCGATGGAGGGGCGATGACGCTCACGCGGCGGCTGATCGTCTGCCTCGACGTGCAGGACGGGCGCGTGGTGAAGGGCGTGAACTTCGTCGGGCTCCGCGACGTCGGCGACCCGGTGGAGCTCGCAGCGCGGTACGAGGCCGAGGGGGCGGATGAGATCACCTTCCTCGACATCGCGGCCACCCACGAGGCGCGCGGCACCATGCTCGACCTGGCGC
The DNA here is from genome assembly GCA_964586095.1 of uncultured Gemmatimonas sp. Lineage (GTDB taxonomy): Bacteria > Gemmatimonadota > Gemmatimonadetes > Gemmatimonadales > Gemmatimonadaceae > Pseudogemmatithrix. The sequence goes on from CAZPJF010000322.1 coordinate 2,548, forward strand.
GCCGCACGGCCGAACGGCTCTTCATCCCGCTCACGATCGGGGGCGGGCTGCGCACGGTCGACGACATCGCCTCGGCGCTGCGCGCGGGGGCCGACAAGGTGACCCTCAACTCGTCGGCGGTGCGCACGCCGGCGCTCCTCACGGCGGGCGCCGAGCGGTTCGGCGCACAATGCATCGTGGCGAGCATCGACGCCAAGTGGGACGGCACGATGTACCGGGTCCACACCGCGGGGGGGCGTACCGCGACCGACCTCGAAGCCGTCGCGTGGGCACGGGAGTGCGTCGCGCGCGGGGCGGGGGAGATCCTGCTCACGAGCATCGATCGCGACGGACGGCGGGACGGCTACGACCTCGTGCTCACGCGCGCCGTGGCCGAGGCGGTGGACGTACCGGTGATCGCCTCGGGCGGGGCGGGGACCGCGGCGCATGTCTGCGCGGCGATCGCCGAGGGGGGGGCGGACGCCGCCCTCGTCGCGGGGATCCTCCATGACGGCGTGACGACCGTCGGCGCCCTCAAGGCCGCGATGCGCGCGGCGGACCTGCCGGTCCGGGCGTGGGCCGCATGAGCGAGGCGTTGCTCGAGGCGGTGCAGGTGGTGGCGCGGCTCGCCGGCGGCGTGGCGCTCGCCCACTACCGCACCGCACTGGCCGTCGAGTGGAAGGGGGACGGATCGCCGGTCACCGCGGCGGACCGCGACGCGGAGCAGGCGGCGCGCGCGTGGATCGCCGACCGCTTCCCGCACGACGGCATCTTGGGCGAGGAGTTCGGCGCGTCGGATGGCACGAGCGGCCGGCGCTGGCTGCTCGATCCCATCGACGGCACCAAGAGCTTCGTCCGCGGCGTGCCGCTCTGGGGCACGCTCGTCGCGGTCACCGAAGGCGACCGCGTGCTCGCGGGGGCGGCCCACTTCCCGGCGGTCGATGAGATCGTCGCGGCGGCGCCGGGGGAGGGGTGCTGGTGGAACGGCCGCCGGGCGGCGGTGAGCGACTGCGGCACGCTCGCCGGGGCCACGGCGCTCATCACGGACGAGCGCACCTTCGCCACCGCCGCGCAGCGCGACGGCTGGCGCACGCTGATCGGCGAGGTCGGCGTGGCCCGCAGCTGGGGCGACTGCTTCGGCTACCTGCTCGTGGCGACGGGCCGCGCGGAGATCATGGTCGACCCGATCATCAACCCCTGGGACGCCGCCTGCTTCCTGCCGATCATCGAGGAGGCGGGCGGCGTGTTCACGTCGCTCACCGGCGAACGCACCGCGTTCGGCGGCCACGCCATCGCCACCAATGCCGCGCTCGCCCGGGCCGCCCGGGACTACTTCGATGATTGACCTCGACGCCCTCGACTTCGCCAAGGGGAACGGCCTCGTGACCGTCGTCACGCAGGATGCGGTGACCGGGGCTGTGCTCATGGTGGCGCACGCCGACCGTGAGGCGCTGGAGCGGACGGTCGCCTCCGGCGAGATGCACTACCGCTCGCGGTCGCGCGGCGCGTGGCACAAGGGCGCGACGAGCGGCCACGTGCAGGTCGTGGTCTCGCTCACCGCCGACTGCGATGGTGACGCCGTGCTCGCGCGCGTCCGGCCGGCCGGGCCCGCCTGTCACACCGGCGCGGTCACCTGCTTCGGGGCGGGCGAATCCGACGCGCTCGCCGCGCTCGACGCCACGGTCGCCGCCCGTGCCGCGGCCGCGCCCGGCGCGGGCAGCGGGTACACGCAGCGGCTCCTGGCCGACCGCAACCTGCGCCTCAAGAAGATCGGCGAGGAGGCGAGCGAGCTCGTGACGGCCTGCGCGGACGGCGACGCCGCGCGCGCGACCGAGGAGGCGGCCGACCTCGTCTACCACGCGCTCGTCGCGCTGCGCGCCGCCGGCGGGTCGCTGGCGGGCGTGC
>CAZPJF010000323.1:0-4429 GCA_964586095.1 uncultured Gemmatimonas sp.
ACCTCACGCAGCGGATGATCCGCGACCTGCTCGACGTGGCGAGCATCGAGATGGGGCGCCTCTCGATCGAGCGGCGCGAACAGCCGCTCGGGGAGATCCTCGAGCAGGCGGTGGACCTGTTCGGGCGCGAGGCGGAGGAGCGCGGCGTGTCGCTGACGCTCGAACCGGGCGGGCAGCTGCCCAAGGTCCATGGCGACCGGGAGCGGCTGGTGCAGGTGCTGGCGAACCTCCTCGCGAACGCGCTGCGCTTCACCGACCGCGGCGGGCGCGTCGCGGTGCGCGCGACCGAGGTGGGGAGCGAGGTCATCGTCGCGGTCGCCGACACGGGGAGCGGCATCCCCGCGGCGAACCTGCCGCGGATCTTCGAGCGCTACTGGACCGTGCGCGGCAACGCGCCCAAGGGCGGCACCGGGCTCGGCCTCGCGATCGCGCGCAGCATCGTCGAGGCGCATGGCGGGCGCATCTGGTGCGAGAGCGAGGTGGGGCGGGGGAGCACCTTCCGCTTCAGCCTGCCGCTCGCGAGCTGAGCAGCGCGCGGTAGCCCGCATCGAGGCGGTCGAGCTCGGCGTCCCAGGAGCGCGACTCGGCGGTGGCGCGCGCGCCGCGGCGGAGGGCCTCGCGCAGGGCGTGGTCCTCCACGACGCGCTGCATGGCCGCCGCGCAGGCCTCCGCATCGTGGGCGCCGAACGCGAGCCCGTTCTCCCCGTCGCGCAGGTGGTCGGCCACGCCGCCCTCGGGCGTCGCGATCACCGGCAGCCCCGAGGCCATCGCCTCGAGCACGACGAGGCCGAGGGTCTCGGTGGTCGACGCGAACAGGAACGCGTCGCTGCTCGCGTAGAGCGCGGGGAGGGTGCGGTCGCGGTCGAGCGTGCCGAGGAAGGAGACGCCCTCGCCGGCGCGGGCGCGGAGCTCGGGCAGGCTCGGTCCGGTGCCGGCGATGATGAACCGGACCGGGCGCGTCACGCGGCCGCGCAGGCGCGCGAAGGCGTCGAGGAGGACCGCGACGCCCTTCTCGGGCGCGAGGCGGCCGACATGCACGAAGGTGAAGGCGCTCCCCACGACGAACCCCTCGCGCGCGGCCAGCGAACGCTTCTCCGGATGGAACTGCTGCACGTCGACACCGCGCCCCCAGACCTCGACGTGCGGCACGCCGAGCCGGACGAGGTCGTCCCGGGCGGGGGCGCCGGGCGTGAAGGTGCGCGCCGCCGAGGCGTGGAACCGGGCGATGCTGCGGGCGACCGGGCCCCGCAGCCATGGGAGGCCGTACGCGGCGGTGTAGCGCGCGAAGTCGGTGTGGTACGACGTGGTCCACTGCGCGCCGATGTGCCGCGCCGCCCGCCGGCCCATCCGTCCCACCACGAACTCGGTCGCGCAGTGCACGACCTGCGGCCGAAAGCGCTCCGCGACGGCGCGGACGGCACCCCACGCGGGGGCGGCGAGGCGGATCTCCGGGTAGCGCGGGAGCGGCACCGACGGGATGGTGGTGACCCGTGCGCCGCCGTCATCGAGCCGAATGCCGTCGGTCCGCGCCGGGTACCGCGGCGCGATCACCTCGACGGTCCAGCCGCGTTCGATGAGCCCGCGCACCGAGAGCGCCGTCACGACGCTCACGCCGTTCACCTGCGGGGGGTAGGTGTCGGTGCAGAAGAGGATGCGCACGCGCACGAATGCTGCGCGCGCCGTGTCACCGTGCCGTGACGGATCGGTCACGAGCCGAACGCGCCGCGCTGCCTTCGGGCCCCGTTCGCGGTACCGAGGCGTGACGTGGCGCTGCACGCGCTGATACACGTCGGCCCGAGCTTCATGGCGATGACCGGACCGACCCCCACCTGCCCGGAGGACCCGTGTCGCGCGTGCCCCCTGTTCGCCGCGTGATCCTGCTGGTGCTCGACGGCCTTCGCCCCGACGCCATCCCGCGCTTCGGGCTCGGCCACCTCGCGAGCCTCTCGCGGCGCGGCGCGAGCACGAGCCTCGCGCGCACCGTGAGCCCGAGCGTCACCGCCTGCGCGATGGCCTCGCTCCTCACCGGGGCGGCGCCGTCGCGGCATGGCCTCATGGACACGCGCTTCCGCATCCCGCGGCCGCGCGGCGCGCTCCATCCGCTGCCGCGGGTCCTCGCGGACCATGCCTTCCCGACGTCCGCCTTCCTGGCGCGGATGCCGCTGCTGTTCACGGGCATCGCGCACCGGATCGCGAGCCATGTGGGCGTCTCGCAGGCGCGCTTCTCGGGTACGGGCGCCGCGGAGATCCTCACCGCGGCCACCGCGACGCTCAGGGAGCAGCGGCGCGGGCTCATCCTGCTCCACTGGCCCGACGGCGACGCCGCCGGCCACGCGCATGGCTGGATGTCCGAGGGCTACGGCGCCGCGGCGCGGACGATGGACCGCGAGGCCGGGCGCCTGGCCGCCCTGCTCGACCTCGACGATCCCGCGACGCTGCTGATCGCGCTCGCCGACCATGGCGGCGGCGGCGCGCGGGTGGACAACCACGACAGCGACCATCCGCTCGACACCACGATCCCGCTGCTCCTCGCCGGCGGCGCGGTGAAGCGCGGGCCGCTCGCGCACGGCGCGTCCCTCCTCGACGTGCCGGCCACCATCTGCTGGGCGCTCGGCATCCCGCGGCCGGAGAGCTTCGCGGGCCGGGCGCTCGCCGAGGCGTTCCTGGGCGAGACCGCGGCGTCGCGCGACGCCGATGCGCTCGGCGTCCCGGCGGGCTTCGTCCCCTCGGCGGCCGCATGACCACGCGCGCCTCGCTCTTCCACCGGCTCGACGCCCGCGACCGCGCCCTGTTCGGCCGCTGGGTGCTGGACGAGTTCCACGCGGCGCGGGCGGCGCGCGCGTGGCGCTTCCTCACGCATGCGGGCGGGCTGCGCGCCTCGGTCGCGGCGGTGCTGCTGCCGTTCCTCCTCGGCACCACCGCGTGGCGCGCGGCCGCCGTCACCGCCGGCGCGGCGCTGCTCCTGTCGCACCTGGTGGTGCAGCTGGTCAAGCGGCGGCTCAAGCGGGCGCGCCCCTCCGCGCGCGACCTCACGGCGCACGTCGAGATCCCCGACCAGTTCTCCTTCCCGTCGGGCCATTCCTGCGCGGCGATGAGCGTGGCCTTCGCGTACGCCGCGGCCTTCCCCGCGCTCGCGGTGCCGCTCACGCTCGGCGCGACGCTCGTGGGCTTCTCGCGCGTGCGGCTCGGCGTGCACTACCCCGGCGACGTGCTCGCCGGCCAGGTCATCGCGATCGCGACCGTGCTGGCGCTGCGCGCCATGGGGACCGGCGCGTGAGTGCGCTCCGGCTCGCGCTCTTCACCGACACGTTCGCACCGCAGGTGAACGGGGTCGCGCGGACGCTGGAGCGGCTGGTCGCGGCCGTGGAGGCGCGCGGCGGGGCGGTGCACGTCGAGACCGTCTCGGTGCCCGGGGCGCCGGTCGACGCGCGCGTGCACCGCGCGCGGAGCGTCCCGTTCTGGGCGTACCCGCAGCTCCGGATCTCCACCCCCTCGCTGCGGCGGAGCCTGGCGCGCCTCGCGCGCTTCCGGCCGACCCTCGTCCACGCGACCACGCCCTTCGGCGTGGGGATCACCGGGCGTCGCGCGGCGCGCGCGCTGGGGGTCCCGCTCGTCACGTCCTACCACACCGCCTTCTCGGCCTACCTGCGGCACTACGGGCTCAGCGCGCTCGACGGCATCGCGTGGCCCTACCTGCGCTGGTTCCACGATGCCGGGCGGCGCACGTTCGTGCCGTCGCGCCTCGTGCGGGACGAGCTCGCCGGGCACGGGTTCCACGGGCTGCGCGTCTGGTCGCGCGGCGTCGACGCCGTGCGCTTCTCGCCGCGGCACCGGTCGGCCGTGATGCGCGCGCGGATGGGCGCGCACGAGGGCACGTTCGTCGTCGCGTACGTCGGCCGCCTCGCGCCGGAGAAGGGCGTCCATCGCGCGCTCGAGGCGATGCGCCTGGTGATGGCGCGGCATCCGGGGCGCGTGCGGTTCGTGCTCGCGGGCGACGGGCCGGCGGAGGCCGAGTACCGCGCGTCGGCGCCCGAGGGTACCTGGTTCGCGGGGGCGCTCCACGGTGAGGCGCTGTCGCGGTTCTACGCCTCGGCCGACGCGTTCGTCTTCCCGTCGGAGACGGAGACCTTCGGGAACGTCGTGCTGGAGGCGATGGCGTCGGGCCTGCCGGTGATCGCGCCGGATGTGGGTGCGACGCTGGACTTCGCGCGCGAGGGCACGGCGCTCACCTTCCCGCCGTCGAGCCCGCACGCTCTGGCCGGCCGCATCGAGTGGCTGCTGCGGGACCACCGCCTGCGGCACGCGTTGCGCGCGGCCGGGCTCGCCACCGCCGCGGCGCGGACCTGGGACGCCGTGTGGGACCAGCTGCCGCGCGAGCCGAAGAACGACGCGCGCTACGACCCGCACTTCGAATCCGGCCTGCCGCAGG
>CAZPJF010000324.1:0-4422 GCA_964586095.1 uncultured Gemmatimonas sp.
GGCGGAGCGAGGGACCACGGCGACCTCGGGAGGGGGACGCGCCGAATCTACGCGCCCCCGGCGCGCCCCGCCTCAGTCGTACCGCAGCGCGCGCATGGGCTCCGTGCGGCTCGCGCGCAGCGCCGGCAGCCATCCCGCGCCGAACGCGACCAGCGCCAGCAGCACGATCGCGAGCACGAACACCACGGGGTCATGCCCCTCGAGCTCGAAGAGCATCGAGCGCGCGAGGCGCCCGAGGCCGAGCGCGCCCGCGCCGCCCACCACCGCGCCGACGAGCGTCATCGCGCCCACCTGCCGGAGGACCATCGCCTGCACGTCGCGCGCGTCGGCGCCGAGCGCCATCCGCACGCCGAGCTCGCGCGTGCGCTGCGCCACCGAGTACGCGAGCACGCCGTAGAGCCCCACCGCCGCCAGCAGCGTGGCGAGCACGGCGAACGCCGCCGAGAGGATCGAGATCATCCGGTCGAGGAAGACGCTCTCCCGCGCCTGCTGCTCGAGCGTCTTGAGCTCCTGCACCGGGAGCGCGGGGTCGATCCCCTTCACGATCCCGCCCACGGCGCCGAGCAGCTGGTCGCTCGGCAGCGACGTGCGGGCGTAGAAGAACATCTGGCCCACGATGCCGTTCTGGCGCCACGGCACGTAGAAGACGGGGCGCGGCGCGCCCTTCACCTCGTTGTACTTCACGTCGGGGACCAGCCCCACGATCTGGATGTCGAGCGAGTCGGCGTTCCGGTTGCGCGCCATGTACTTGCCCACCGGCGCGTCGGCGATGCCGAACTTCTCGGCGAAGGCGCGGTTGACCACCGCGACCCGCGCCCCGGTCGCGAGGTCCGACTCGGTGATGTCGCGCCCGGCGAGGAGCGGGACGCCGAGCATCTGGAAGTAGCCCGCGCCCACGGCGGTCCAGCGCGAGTTGCAGTCGGTGTCGGGGAGGCACTCCATGGCGTGCACGCGCACGTCATTCCCCCAGCTGTCGCCCGAGAGGAGCGGCACCATGGAGCTCGTGACGCCCACCACGCCGGGCTGCGCCCGCAGCTCCTCCTCGATCCGCGCGTAGAGCACCTTGGAGCTCAGGGAGTCGTAGCCCACGCGGAAGGGCGACACCTGGAAGCTCACGACGTTGCCGATGTCGATGCCGAGGTCGACGCGGCTCACGTTGACGAGGCTCTTGAGGAAGAGCCCGGCCGAGACGAGGAGCGCGGTGCTGAGCGCGATCTGCGCCGTGACGAGCGCGGTCCGGAAGCGCGCCGCCACCTGTCCGCCGGCGATCTGGCCCGCGCCGGCGCGGATCGCGGAGATGAGGTCGCTGCGCGTGGAATGGAGCGCGGGGAAGAGCCCGAAGAAGAGCCCGGTCACGATCGCCATCGCGGCGGCGAAGGCGAGCACCGGCGGCTGCACCTCGAACGCGAGCGTGGTCGCGGCCTCCGGCGGCAGCAGCGCCGCGATCCCGGCGAGCGTCCACGACGCCACCACGAGGCTCGCCACGCCGCCCATGGCGGCCAGCACGAGCGACTCCACGAGGAGCTGCGTCACGAGCCGGCGCCGCGTGGCGCCGAGCGCGAGGCGGACGCCCATCTCCGTGGCGCGGTTGGCGCCGCGCGCGATGAGCAGGTTGGCGATGTTGGCGCAGGCGATGAGCAGCACCAGCGCGGTGATCGCGAAGAGCATGAGGAGCGGCGTGCGCGCCTCGCCCTGCATGGAGCTCTGCCCGCGCGCGCCCGGGTCGAGCTCGACCCGCTTGGCCTTGAAGCGCGCCAGGGTCTGCTCGCTCATGGTCTGCAGCGGCGCCTCGACGTCGGCGAGGATCGGCGCCAGCACCTGGTCGATGCCCGCCTTGGCCGCCTCGACCGTCACCCCCGGCTTCCGCCGCCCGATGAGGTAGACCCAGTAGTCCTGCCGGTTCTCGAGGCCATTGTACGTGCCGATCCAGATGCGCGACTGCATGGGCACGTACACCACCGGGCGCGTGCCGAGCGTCGTGCCCTCGAACCCGGGCGGCGCGACGCCGATCACGGTGAAGGTGCGGCCGTTGAGCCGCAGCGGCTGGCCGATCGCGTCGGGCTTGCCGCCGAAGCGGTCGAGCCAGAAGCGGTGGCCGAGCACCGCCACCAGGTTGTCCTTCCCCGGCTCGTTGTCGTCCGGGAGGATGAGCCGCCCCAGCGCGGGCTGCAGCCGGAGCGTCGCGAAGTACTGCCCCGTGACCCACATGCCGTCGCCGGTGGTGGGCTCGTCGCCGAACGCGATGCTCGCGCCGAAGCTCCGGTAGCCCGCGACACCGTCGAGCACCGCCTGCCCGCGCTCGAGGTCGCGGAACATGGGGTAGCTCCAGATCCGCCCCTCGCCGCACCCCGTCTGGTTGCAGGAGTCGCTCCCCTGGATGGGCCCCGGGAGCCGGAGGTTCACGAGCTCCTGCGGGGCGGGCACGGGAAGCGGCCGCAGCAGGATCTGGTCGAACAGGGAGAAGATCGCCGCGTTGGCGCCGATGCCGAGCGCCAGGGAGAGGACCGCGACCGCGGTGACGAACGGCGTCTTGAAGAGCGTGCGGAAGGCGAGGCGGAGGTCGCGCATCGGATCGGTCGCTGGGGTGGAGGCTCAGCCGGCGGACCTAGGTCCGACAGCGCGGCGGGGTCGAGGGTTGGAAGCGCGCCCGCCCCCGGACTGGCATCGGATTGCCCGCCGCGATGGCGGATTCGCGCCCGGTACGGCAACGTTGCCCCATGGCCGACTTCGACCTCGACGACGCGACCGCGGTCCTCACCCGCACCCCCGGCGCCCTCCGGCACCTCCTGCATGACCTGCCCCGCCCCTGGACGACCGCGACCGAGGGTGAGGGCACCTGGTCGCCGCATGACGTGGTGGGCCACCTCCTGCACGGCGAGCGCACCGACTGGATCCCGCGCGCGACGATCATCCTCGCGCAGGGCCCCGAGCGGCGCTTCGCGCCGTTCGACCGGACCGCGATGCTCCGCGCCAACGCCGGCGTGCCGCTGGCCCGCCTGCTCGACGAGTTCGCCGCGGCGCGCGAGGAGAGCCTCGCCAGGCTGCGCGGCTGGCGACTCACCGCGGCGCAGCTCGACCTCACCGGCGAGCACCCGGCGTTCGGCACGGTCACGCTCCGGCAGCTGCTGGCCACCTGGGTGGCGCACGACCTCGGCCACGTCGCGCAGGTCGTGCGGGTGATGGCCAAGCGCTACCGCGACGCCGTGGGGCCGTGGCGGGAGTACCTGTCGATCATGGATCGCTGAGGCGTCAGGGCCGGCCTCCCGCGCGGCGGGCCGGCGCACGCGACTGACACAAGACGGGACTGGCGCGGGCGTGGTCCGGAGCGAACAATGGGTGCGCTCGTCCGCAGCCCGAAGCGCCCGCCACCCCAACCCGCCGTCCCATGGCCACGCGCGCTCGCACGCCCAGGCCCGCGTCCCCGCCCGCGTCCTCACCCACCGTGCGGCTCCGGCTGCCGGACGCGGTCCTCACGCTCGACTGGCCCACGGGCGGCCGCGCGCTCCGGGAGCGGCAGCGGCTCGCCTACCGGTGGGTCCACATCGTGCGGAACCGTTCCCGGTGGACGCACACGGAGTCCTCGCGCGATGCGCGAGCCGCGGAGGCACGGGGCTTCCTCGAGTCGATCGGCATCGGCGGCGAGGAGCGCGAGCAGCTCGCGACGGCCTTCAGCGTGGTGGTCGACATCCCCTGGGTGACCGAGGAGGCGGGGTGGGAGGCGCGCACCCTCCCGTGGGAGTACCTCCTCACCGCCGGCACGCGCGACATCCGGCCGGGTCGCCTCTACGTGAGCCGCGCGCTCTCGCCGGCGCGCCCTCGGCGGTTGGGGTCGCCGACGGACAACGTGCTCTTCGTGAAGAGCGCGCCCGGGAAGCTCAAGGACGACTGGGATTTCACCGACGAGCACCGCATGGTCGAGGCCTACTACCGGCACGGCACGGTGCGCGTGCTCGAGTCGCCCACGCGCGAGCAGCTCGCCGAGGCGCTCCGCACCACGCGGCCGGGCATCGTGCACCTCGCGGGGTTCGATTCGTTCCAGGGCCTCGCCCTCCTCGAGGGCACCGTGCCCCAGGGAACGCGCGACGGCTACCTGCTCGCCGGCAAGGGCTCGGCCGTCGATGCGGTCCCGGCCGACGCGCTCGCCGAGCTGTTCCGCACCGCCGCACCGCCCGCGCTGGTGCTGTGCAACACGTGGAACTCCGCGGCGCGCGTCGTGCCGCAGCTCGTGGCCGCCGGCGCAGGGGCGGCGATCGCGGTGCAGGACTCCATCGACGACGGGCTCGCCGAGTCGTTCATCGGGGAGTTCTACCGCGCGCTCGGCGCGCGGACCACCGCCGGCGCGCCGCTCCCGCTGCAGGAGGCCTTCCGCGAGGGCCTGCGCACGCTCCACTCGCAGAACCGGCAGGCGGTGGGGACGGGCAT
>CAZPJF010000325.1:0-4394 GCA_964586095.1 uncultured Gemmatimonas sp.
GCGACGGCACGATCATCTGGGGCGACTACCTGCTGCTGCTCTACGCCCGCGACGTGCTGCAGCGCACCGGGGCGGGGCAGGCGATCATCTTCGACGTGAAGTGCTCGCAGGCGCTCCCCGACGGGATCGCGAAGGCGGGCGGACGCCCGGTGATGTGGAAGACCGGGCACTCGCTCATCAAGGACAAGATGAAGGAGATGCAGGCGCCGCTCGCGGGCGAGATGTCGGGGCACATGTTCTTCGGCGAGGGCTTCTACGGGCATGACGACGCGCTCTACGGCGCGGCGCGCCTGCTGCGCATCGTCGCCGACGCGGGGAAGCCGGTGAAGGCGCTGCTCGCCGATGTGCCGCGGTTCGTGTCGACGCCCGAACTGCGCATCGACTGCCCCGATGACCGCAAGGAGGGGATCGTCGCGGCCGCGCTCGCGCACTTCCGCGCCCGCTACGAGGTGTCGGACGTGGACGGCGTGCGGATCCTGTTCGACGGCGGCTGGGGCCTGATCCGGTCGTCGAACACGCAGCCCATCCTCGTGATGCGGTTCGAGGCCGACAGCGAGGCGCGGCTCGCGGCCATCCGCGGCGAGGTGGAGGGGTGGATGACGGCGCAGGGGATCGACGTGACCCCGGGGACCGGCCACTGAGATGACGGGGCGGCGCGGGCTGCTGTGGCTCCTGGCGGGGCTGGCGGTCGCGCTGCTCACGGGGCGGTGGATCGCCGGCCTCTACGGCGACTGGGCGTTCCACCACGCGCTCGGCGCCGACGCGCTCTGGCGCGCGCGGCTGGTGGACCTCGGGCTCCTGCGCAGCGCGGTGCTCGCCGTCGCGTTCGCGTATGCCTTCGCGCACTTCTTCGCCGTGCGCCAGTCGATCGTCGCACTCGTGCTGCCGCGGAACGTGGGGGGCGTGGAGTTCGGCGAGGCGATCCCCACGCGCCGGCTCACGCTGCTCGCGGTGGGCGGCGCGCTGGTCCTCGCGCTCGTCTTCGCCCTCGCGGAGGGGGAGTGGACGCTCCTCGCGCAGGCGATGCACGGGCTGCCGTTCAACGAGTTCGAACCGTACCTCGACCGCGACCTCGGCTTCTACGTCCACTGGCTCCCGTTCGAGCGGCACCTGTTCGACCTCGCATCGGTGCTGCACATCCTGGTGAGCGTCACCGTGGTGCTGGCGTACGTGGTCACGCCGAGCGTGCGGTGGGACGAGCGCGGCCTGTACGTGAGCACCTGGGTGCGCCGCCACCTCGGCGTGCTCGGCGGGATCGCCATCGCCCTCGTGGCGTGGGACTGGCGGCTCGACCGCTTCGGCCTGCTGAGCGACGGGAGCGGCGTGAACCGCTACCTGTTCGAGTCGCGGCCGTTCAGCGCGTACGATCATCGCGTGCTGCTGCCGTACCTCGCCGTGCTCTCGTTCGCCGCGCTGCCGGTGGCCGGGCTGTTCACGTGGGCGGTGTGGCGGGCCAACCTGCGGCTCGCGATCAGCCTCCTCACGGCGGTCTTCGTCGCGGGGCCGGTCGCGCGGCTGGTGGTCCTGCCGGCCGCGACGCCGGAGCCCAAGGACGGGCGCGAGGCGGCGGCGCGCCGCCGGCCGTACGAGGCCACCCGCATGCTGTTCACCCGGCGGGCCTACGGCGTGGACCAGGTCTCGTCGCCCGATACGCTGCCGCTCGCGCCGCTCACCGACGTGCAGCTCGGTCGGTGGGTGAGCAGCTGGGATCCCGCGGCGCTCACGCGGTACCTCGAGCGCGAACGCCGCGGCACCGACGTGGCGAGCTTCTCCTGGCTCCCGGGTCCCGCCGGACTCGACGCGCTCCAGCTGCGCCGCGCGCCGAGCGACGCGCCGCCCGGGAGCCCGTGGCCCGCCGACCTGCTGCGCGCGAGCGCCGTGGACGGGGCCGGGCTCCCGCGGCCCGGGATCGCGACGGTCGCGTCGGGCATCGGCGGCGTGCTCGTGCATCCGGGGGCGGTCCGCTACGCGCTCGTCGCGGACACCGGGGGGCGCCTCGCGGCCCCGGCGTTCGAGTCGGGGCTGGAGCGCGCCCTCCTCGCGTGGGACCAGCAGAATCCGCGGCTCCTCGCCGCCCCGCTGCCCACGCCGCGACCGCGCCTCGTCACCGAGCGCGACGCGCACGCGCGCGTGCGGCGCCTCACGCCCTTCCTCGCCCGCGGCGAGACCGTCACGCCGGTCGTCCGGGGCGACTCGCTGTACTGGGTGATCGAGCTCTTCAGCACCGCCGACGCGTATCCGCTCACCGAGCGCCTCCTGGTGGGCGACCGCGCGATCCACTACGCCGTGCACGCCGGGACCGCCGTTGTGCAGGCGCAGACCGGCAGCGTGACGCTCCTGCCCGTGGCGCGCCCCGACCCCGTGATGCGCACCTGGATGGCGCGCTTCCCGGCGCTCTTCACCGCGCGCGACCGCGCGCCGCGCTGGATGGCCACCGCGCTCCCCCCCGCGACCGACTGGACGCTGATCCAGGGCGCGATGCTCGGGCGCACGGGCCTGCACGGCGACACGCTCCCCGTCACGTCGCTCTCGCGCATCGACGACGCCGACGCGGACCTCACGGGAGGCCCGCCGACGCTCTTCCAGCTCGATGCCGAGGGCACGCTCGGCTGGGGCGTGCCGGTGGCGAGCACCGACCGGCTGGCCGGCATGCTCGTCTCGAGCGGGGGATTGGCGCCCCGCACGACCCTCCTGCCGCCGACGGACGACCACAGCTGGACCGAGGTGCTCGAGGCGCTGCAGGAGGCCGCGGACGCCGCCGGCTTCGGTCGGGCGCTGCGCGACTCGCGCCGCGGCCGCGTGCAGTCCATCCCCGGTGCGGACGGCCCGACGTTCGCGCAGAGCTTCTACGAGTGGCCCGCCGACGGGCCACCGCGCCTTGCGGGCGTGGTGGTGCTCAAGGGCGAGCGGAGCTTCGTGGGGCGCACGATCGCGGACGCCCTGGGCCAGCCGCTCGACCCGGCGGGGAGCGAACTCCCCGCCGAGATGTTCCGCGCGCAGGTGGCGCAGCTCTACGACGCGATGGCCGCGGCCCTCCGCGCCGGCGACTGGCGCGCGTACGGCGACGCCTGGGCCCAGTTGGGCCGCCTGCTCGGCCGCCCGCCGCAGTAGGACAGGCCGCCCGCAGCCAGCGCGTCGACGCCATCAAGCATCCGGCATCCGCCATCCGCCATCTGCCATCTGCCATCTGCCATCCGCCATCGGTATCTTTCCAGACTGTCTGTCAATCCAACCGGAGCCCCCCTCTTGAACCTCCACGAATACCAGGCCAAGGAGATCCTCCGCGGCTACGGCGTGAACATCCCGCCCGGCAAGGTCGCGACGACGCCGGCCGAAGCCGAGGCGATCGCGAAGGAATACGGCGCGGCCGTGATGGTGAAGGCGCAGGTCCATGCCGGTGGCCGCGGCAAGGCCGGCGGCGTGAAGTTCTGCAAGACGCCCGCCGACGCCAAGGAGAAGGCGACGGCGATCCTCGGCATGAAGATCAAGGACCTCACGGTCGAGAAGGTGCTCGTGACCGTCGCCGCCGACATCGGGAGCGAGGCCTACGTCGGCATCATCGTCGACCGCGCGACCAAGAAGCCGGTGTTCATGGTCTCCGCCGCGGGCGGCATCGACATCGAGGAGGTCGCGGCGAAGACGCCGGAGAAGATCCTCTACGTGCCGGTGGACGTCCGCTACGGGCTCCCCACGTACGACGCGATGCGGATGGGCTTCTTCCTGTACGACGACGTGAAGCTCGCGCGCGGCGCCGCGCGGATCATGCAGCAGCTGTACGCCGCCTTCATGGCGAGCGGGTGCTCGCTCGCCGAGATCAACCCGCTGGTGGTGACGCCGCAGGGCGAGCTCGTGGCGGTGGACGGCAAGATGGTCATCGACGACAACGAGCTCGACCGGCGCCCCGAGATCGCGGCGCTCCGCGACGAGTCGAGCGAGGAGCCGTCCGAGGTGGATGCGCGCAACGCGAACCTCACGTTCATCAAGCTCGACGGGAACGTCGGGTGCGTGGTGAACGGCGCGGGCCTCGCGATGGCGACGATGGACCTGGTGAAGTACTACGGCGGCGAGCCGGCCAACTTCCTCGACATCGGCGGGTCGTCGAACCCGGAGAAGGTGGTGAACGCCCTGCGGATCATCACCGCCGACCCGAACGTGAAGGCGATCCTGTTCAACATCTTCGGCGGCATCACGCGCACCGATGACGTCGCGAACGGCATCGTCACGGCGACCAAGGCGAACCCGCTGAAGGTGCCGATCGTGATTCGCCTGACCGGCACCAACGAGGAGATCGCGATGAAGATCCTGCAGGAGAACGGGTTCTCCGCGTCGAGCGACATGGACGAGGCGGTGCAGAAGGCGGTCGCGCTGGCGAAGGGAGGGAAGGCCGCGTGAGC
>CAZPJF010000326.1:0-4367 GCA_964586095.1 uncultured Gemmatimonas sp.
GCAGCGTGTAAGCCGCTGGGCCGCGGAGGCCACCTCCCCCGCGCGCGGCCCGCGCGCCGAACCGACCAAGGACCGTCCACGCCAGGAGCCGACCAAGCGCGCCGATGAGCGCGGCAGACCGCGCGGCGTCCCCGAGAACGGCAAGGATTGCTCGCCCGGCAACTCCTGCCGTGCTGGAGCACCTCGGGAAGCACGGCCTCGCGGGTCGGGTTCCGCTCCGACAAACCGTTCTGAATCAACGACTTGCGGAACGATCAGCGTCCGCGAGGCGCCGCCAGCACGCTCTGGTCCGGCCCCTGCCTTGTCTCTGGTCCGGAGCCCCTCGTGTTCGGCAATCCCGCCGGCCCCGATCGCTCCGCGGAGTTCCGATGCTCTTCGGCCTGGTCGCCCGCACCTCCACCGCCCCGACGCTCAAGACGTCGCTCGACGACATCACCACGCGCGTGCGTGGGATCCAGTCACGCGTCGCGCGCGCCTCGCTCAACGGCGACGGCTTCGCGCTCACCAGCGCCGCGCAGGGACCGCGCGTCCCCGGTGACGGCGTCACCGGCCCGGTCGATGTCGAGGCCGAGATGGCCGCGCTCGCCGACGAGCAGCTCCGCTTCGAGGCCACCGCCAAGCTGCTGGAGAAGGCGTATGCCTCGCTCCGCAGCGCCATCCGCGACCGCTGAGGCCCGGATCGATGACCTCCATCAAGGCCCCCGACCTCCCGCCGCTCCTCCCCTTCGCCGGCCGCACCATGGACCGGCCGTCGCCCGCGCCCTTCCAGGGGCTCGCGGTGGCGACGAGCGGCCTCTCCGCCCAGCGCCTCCGCATGGAGGTCGCCACGGCGAACATCGCGAACGCCGAGACCACGCGGACCGCCGAGGGCGGCCCGTACCAGCGCCGCATCGTCGCGCTCGCGCCCGACGCGCCGGCCTACGGCCCCGCGCCGATGGCGATGGGCGACTACGCGCCCATGCAGGGCGGCGTCCGCGTGGAGGGCATCGCGGTCGACACCACCCCCGGCGCGCTGGTCTACGACCCGGCGCATCCGGACGCGGACGCCCAGGGCTACCTGCGGATGCCCAACGTGGACACGACCCAGGAGATCGTCACGCTCATGGAGTCGCGGCGCCTCTACGAGGCCAACTACACCGCCTTCAGCGCGACCAAGGCGATGCTCCGCCGCGCGATCGACATCTGAACTCCCCCACCGCCCCACTCCCGATGAACACGAACGGAATCGGCTCCTCGATCCCCCGCCCCATCACGCCGCGCGGCGCCTACGGCCTCGACACCGGCAGCGTCGGCGGCGCGACCTCGCGCCCGACGTTCCCGACGCGGGTGCAGCCATCGTCCATCGAGGCGCCGGCCGCGCAGCCCGCGCCGGCGGAGCCCGCGGCGCTCAAGCCGCCCAAGGGCACCGACCCCGAACTCTGGAAGGTCCTCACCGCGGACGAGCGCGCGTTCTTCGCGCGCGAGGACGCGATGGGGCCGCTCAGCTACGGGCACCGCATCGCCTCCACGCCGTCGCTGCCGGCGCGCGGCGGCCGCCTCAACCTCCGCGGTTGAGCCCGTCGTGACGTCGCCCATCGGCCCCCTCTCCCCGCAGTTCGCGCAGATGGCCCAGCGCATCCAGGACCAGGCGCGCGGCATCACCGTGCCCGTGCTCCCGGGTGCCGGCGAGGGCGGCGCCGGGGGTGCGGGCGACGTCGGTCCGTCCTTCAAGGACACGTTCACGCGCGCGATCAACGAGGTCTCCGACACGCGCGCACGCGGCACGAACCTCGCCGAGCGCTTCGCCGCCGGCGAGCCGGTCGAGCTGCACCAGGTCATGGCGGCGAGCGAGGAGGCGGGCATCGCGCTCGACCTCGCGATCGAACTCCGCAACAAGGTCGTCGAAGCCTACCGCTCCCTCATCAACATGCAGAGCTGACGTAGATGCCACCCGCCCTGCTCTCCCTGCTCGACAAGGTCGGCGGCCCGCGCCGCGCGACGATCCTCCTCGTGGGGCTCGCCGCGGCCGTCGGGGTCTTCGGCCTCGCGCGCTGGGCCAGCGCCCCCAGCTGGGTGCCCGCCTTCGCCGACCTGCCGATCGCCGACGTCGGCCCCATCACCGACCGCCTCACCCAGGCCGGCATCGAGTACAAGCTCGGCCCCAACGGCGGCACCGTGCTCGTGAAGACCGAGGACATCGCCAAGGCGCGCGTGACGCTCGCCCGCGCCGGCGTGCTGCCGGCCGGCGAGCGCCCGGGCTTCGAGCTCTTCGACCAGCCCAGCTGGGGCCAGACCGACCTCACGCAGCGCGTCAACTACCGCCGCGCGCTCGAGGGCGAGCTGGAGCGCACCATCTCGTCGATGCGCGGCATCAAGTCCGCCAAGGTCCACCTGGTCATCCCGGAGAGCGAGCACTACGGCGTCGCGCCGCCGCCCGCGGAAGCGAGCGTCGTGCTCGAGCCGCAGGGCGCCGATGCCATCTCCAACGACGTCGTGAAGGGCATCGCGCGCACGGTCGCCGCCTCGGTCGAGGGGCTCACGAGCGACCACGTCACCATCGTCGATGACTCGGGCCGCCCGCTCAGCGAGGGCGACGAGCCCACCAGCGCCACCGCCATGACGTCGCGCCAGCTCGCCATCCAGATGGAGGTCGAGCAGACGCTGCGCGAGAAGGCCGAGCGCCTCCTCGTCCCCGTGCTCGGCACCGGCAACGCGAAGGTCCAGGTGAACGCCACGCTCTCCTTCGACCGCGTCGAGCGCTCCTCGGTGACGGTCGACCCCGAGCGGCAGGCCGTGGCCACCGAGCAGAAGTCCGAGATCATCCCCGGCGTCGGTTCGGCCGACGCCTCGAGCTCGCAGCAGGCCGCGAGCTACGTGAACAGCACGGCCACGGAGAGCATCTCCTCGGCGCAGGGCGCGGTGAAGCGCCTCTCGGTCGCGGTGCTCCTCGCGACGCCCGCCCCGGCGGCGGGGTCCGCAGGCGACGCGGCCGCGGCCGCCCTCGCCGCGCCGGTCGACTCGGCCGCGCTCCGCACCCAGGTCGAGACGCTCGTGAAGAGCGCGGTCGGCTTCGACGAGGCGCGCGGCGACGTCGTGACGGTCGCGATGCTGCCGTTCGCGGCGCCCAAGCCGCTCCCGGTGGCCGCCGCGCCCACCACGCTCGAGACGCTGCAGAGCGTGCAGCGCCCCGCGCTCTCCGCGCTCGGCATCCTCTTCGCGTTCATCATCGCGCTGCTCACACTTCGCGCGGCCGGCAGGACCACCGAGTCGGTGACGGCGCTCGCGGCGCCGGGCGTGCCACAGGGCTACCTGGCCGGCGCGGGGGCCGCGGGCAGCCCGCCCGCCTTCCCGTCGCCGTACGCCGGCGCGGCCGGACTCCCGGCAGGGGAGCAGCCGGGCGGCCTCGCCGCCCCGGCCGCGCCCAAGCCGCACCCCATGATCCAGATCCAGAGCAACCCGATGCGCGACCAGGTGCTGGCCACCGTCGACCAGCAGCCCGAGGTCGCGGCCAAGCTGATGCGCGCCTGGCTCCGCGACGGTTGATCCGCTGAAGCGCCCCACCCCTCCCCACACGCGCTGACCGATGTCTCCTGCTCCCGTTCGCCACAAGTCCGCGGTCGACCTCAGCGGCCGCCAGAAGGCCGCGATCCTCTGCATGGTGCTCGGCGCGGAGCCGGCCGCCAAGCTGCAGACCAAGCTGAGCCCCGAGGAATCGGAGGCGATCGGCGTGGAGATCGCGCGCATGACGGCCGTCGAGACGGGCGTCGCGGAGGAGGTGCTCAAGGAGTGGATGGACCTGCTGCACGTGGCGGACTCGATCGCCCACGGCGGCCTCGACTACGCGCAGAAGATGCTCGAGCGCGCCTACGGCCCGCAGCAGGCCGCGGCGATGCTCAAGCGCATCCAGGTGCAGCTCGCCGACACCGCCGGCCTCCACCGCCTGCGGAACGCCGACCCCGCGCAGCTCTCCACCATGCTGCGCAACGAGCACCCGCAGACCATCGCGCTCATCCTCGCGCACCTGAACCCGAACCAGACGGCCACCGTGCTCAAGGAGCTCACCCCCGAGCTCGGCGCGGAGGTCGTCTATCGCATGGCCACCATGGCCAAGGTCTCGCCCGACATGCTGCAGCTCGTGGAGCGCAGCATCTGGACCGAGGACCTCGAGACGCAGCAGGGGCTCTCGACCTCCGGCGGCCCGCAGGCCGTCGCGCAGATCCTCGCGCTCGTGCCGTCGTCGTCGGAGAAGCAGCTCCTGGAGGGCGTCACCGCGCGCGACGCGCAGCTCGCCCAGCAGATCCGCGACCTCATGTTCGTCTTCGAGGACATCGCCACGCTCGACGACAAGTCGGTGCAGCGCCTCCTCCGCGAGGTCGAGGTCAAGGTGC
>CAZPJF010000327.1:0-4367 GCA_964586095.1 uncultured Gemmatimonas sp.
AGTCGGCGAGCCGCTCGAGCTTGAGCGGGTCGTCGGCGAAGACGCGCTTCGCCTCCTCCTGCGACACCTCGGCGCGCACGAACGGGAACTTCTCGGCGACGACCTTCCGCATCTCGGCCTCGAAGGCCTCGAGGTCCTCGGGCGTGAAGGGCTTGGCGACCTCGAAGTCGTAGTAGAAGCCGTCCTCGATGGCGGGCCCGAAGCCGATCTTCGCGTCGGGGCGGAGCCGGCGGACCGCCGTGGCGAGGATGTGCGCCCCCGAGTGGCGGAGCACCGCGAGCGCGCGCGGGTCCTTCTCGGTGATCACCTGGAAGGCGCCGCCGCGCCGGATCGGCGTCATGAGGTCCTGCACCTCGCCGTCGACCGAGACGGCGAGCGCGGCCTGGAGGAGGCGCGGCCCGATCGTCGCGACCACGTCGCGCGCGAGCGTGCCGGGCGCGACCTCGCGGGTCGCGCCATCGGGGAGCGTGAGGACCAGCAGGGCGGGCGCGGCAGCGCTCATCGGGCAGTCAGCGGGGGGATCGGCAGGAGGGCGCTTCGGCGCTCACCGCGACATGAGGTCGAGCAGGACGGGCAGCGAATCGCCCTGCCACAGG
This sequence comes from uncultured Gemmatimonas sp., assembly GCA_964586095.1. GTDB lineage: Bacteria > Gemmatimonadota > Gemmatimonadetes > Gemmatimonadales > Gemmatimonadaceae > Pseudogemmatithrix. The sequence goes on from CAZPJF010000327.1 coordinate 597, forward strand.
AAGAGCCCCACCCCCACCGCCACGAACGCGAAGAAGAGGCCCCAGACGACGACGAGTCGCCGACGGATCGGGGCGTCTGCGGTGGGACGGAAGGAGGAGCGCGGCGCCATGGGGTTCGGAGCGTGGGGCGCGCGGACTTCCCTGCTTGCCGCCACGCGCGCGAGGGGACAGCCTTCAAGGTAAGGGGCCACCCACCCCCCGCCAACCGCGACCCGGCGCGGCATCGCGGCGCCGCCCGGACCCTCGACCCGCGACCCGATCCCCATGCGCACCATTCGTCTGGACGACTCCGACTCCGATCGCACCTGGCTCTGGCTCGCCGCCGGCGCGGTGCTCGGCCTCGCGGCCGGCGTCCTCGTCGCGGAACGGTTCAGCGGCCGGAAGCTCACCATGCGGTCGCTGGTGGGCCGCGGGGGGAAGCTCGCGGCGCAGGTCGCCCGGAACTGGGCCCCCCTCCTCGAATCCGCGCGCGCCGTGCGCGACGTGTGGGCGGAACGGAACCAGCCCGACGAGGACGAGTGGGAGGAGGAGTGGGAGGAGGAGGACGAGGAGCAGGATGACGCGACCGCCGCGCTCGACGACGGCGAGCCCGACGAGGGGGACGACGAGGAGGAGGAGGACGGCGAGGACGAGCCGGACGACGCCGACGAGACGGGGGCACTCGACGCCCGCGTGCTCGAGGCCTTCGCCCACGACCCGGTGCTGTCGCAGCGCGCGGTGGAGATCGAGGAGTCGCCGGCCGGCGAGATCGTGCTGCACGGCCGCGTGCGGACGGCCCGCGAGGTGAAGCATGCGGTGACGATCGCCCGCGGGGTGCCGGGGGTCCGGCGCGTCCGCCAGCGTCTCGCGGTGCGGACGCGGGCCTGACGGCCCCAACTATCTTTGGGGGATGAGCGACCCGACCGCCGCGCCCCCCGCCGCCGACTTCCCCACCCACTTCGACTTCGCCTCCGCCGAGCCCGCCTTGGGCGCGGCCTGGGAAGGCGCCGGCATCTTCACCGCCGACCCCACGCGGACCACGCGCGGCGGCGGCGACCGTGACCCGTTCACGATCCTCATCCCGCCGCCGAACGTGACGGCGGTGCTGCACGTGGGGCACGGGCTCAACAACACGGTGCAGGACGTGCTGATCCGCTGGCGGCGCATGGCCGGCGACGAGGCGCTCTGGCTCCCGGGGACCGACCACGCCGGCATCGCGACGCAGAACGTGGTGGAGAAGCTACTCGCCAAGGAGGGGAAGACCCGCTTCGACCTCGGGCGCGAGGCCTTCGTCGCGCGCACCGAGCGGTTCGTCGAGGAGACGGGCGGGCAGATCCTCCGCCAGCTGCGCTCCATCGGCGCGTCGGCGGACTGGTCGCGCACCGCGTACACCTTCTCGCCCGCGCTCTCGCGCGCGGTGCGCGAGGCGTTCGTGCGGCTCTGGGAGAAGGACCTCGTGTACCGCGGCCACCGCGTGATCCACTGGTGCCCGCGCTGCCTCACGTCGCTCTCGGACGAGGAGGCGGAGTTCCACGAGACCGAGTCCAAGCTCTTCCACGTGCGCTACGCGCTCGCCGACGACGCGTCGCAGGGGATCACCATCGCGACCTCGCGGCCGGAGACGATCCTCGCCGACGTCGCCGTGGCGGTGCACCCGGAGGACGCGCGCTACGCGGCGTTCGTCGGGAAGCGGCTGCGCCTGCCGATGGTGGGGATCGAGATCCCGGTGATCGCGGACGCGTACGTGGAGCGGGAGTTCGGCACCGGCGCGCTCAAGATCACGCCCGCGCACGACGCCAACGACTTCGAGGTGGGCAAGCGGCACGGACTCGCGATGCCGGTGGTGATCGACCAGCACGGGAAGGTCGCGGCCGGCCACCCCGACGACCGCCATCGCATCCCCGCCGAGCTCGACGGGCTCGACCGGTTCGCCGCGCGCAGGAAGGCCGTCGAGCTGCTCGAGGCGGCGGGCGCGCTGGTGAAGGTGGTGCCCTACTCCAACAGCGTGCGCCGCTGCTACCGCTGCGACACGGTGGTGGAGCCCCGCCTCTCCATGCAGTGGTTCGTGCGCATGGAGCCGCTCGCGCGCCCCGCGCTCCAGGCCCAGCGCAACGGCACCGTCCGCATCCTCCCCGAGAAGTGGGAGAAGGTCTACGAGAACTGGCTCACCGGCATCCGCGACTGGAACATCTCGCGGCAGCTCTGGTGGGGGCACCGCATCCCGGTCTTCACCTGCGACCAGGGGCACGAGCTCGCCTACCGCGAGGACCCCACCGCCTGCGCGCGCTGCGGCGGCCGCATCGTCGCGCAGGACGAGGACGTGTTCGACACCTGGTTCTCGTCCGGCCTCTGGCCCTTCTCCACGCTCGGCTGGCCCGACGAGGAGAGCAGGGACCTCAAGGCCTTCTTCCCGAGCGACGTCCTCATCACCGCGCCCGAGATCCTCTTCTTCTGGGTCGCGCGGATGATCATGACGAGCTGCGCGTTCCTCGGGCGCGCGCCGTTCCACACCGTGTACCTGCACGGCACCGTGCGCGACATGCAGCACCGCAAGATGTCCAAGTCGCTCGGCAACGGCATCGACCCGCTCGACGTGGTCGAGCGCTTCGGCGCCGACGCGCTCCGCTGGACGCTCATCCAGGGGATGGGCCTCGGCGTGGACGTGATGCTCGACCCCAACGACCTCGACAAGTCGTTCGCGCCGGGGCGCAACTTCGCGACCAAGCTCTGGAACATCGGCCGCTTCCTGCTGTTGCAGGTGGGTGATGACCCCGTCACCCCGCTCGACCGCGTGAGCGCCGCCCAGCTCGTGCTCGCCGACCGCTGGATCCTCGGCCGGCTCGATGCCGCGATCGCGGAGTGCGACGCGGCGCTCGGGCCGGCGCGCCCCGCCGCGGGCGCCTGGCCGGAGGCGGAGCGCCAGGCCGGGCTCCGCCTCGACGCCTACGCCGAGGCGGCGCGGCGCTTCGTGTGGAACGAGCTCGCCGACTGGTACGTGGAGGCGGTGAAGACGCGCCTCGCGCAGCCGGGCGCCGACCGCGAGGTCGCGCGCGCGGTGCTCGTGCACGTGTTCGACCGTGCCCTGCGGCTGCTGCACCCGATCATGCCGTTCGTCACCGAGGCGCTCTGGCAGCGGTTGCCCGGAGCCGCGGCGGGGCGGTTCCTCGCGACGGCCCCGTGGCCGGTGCAGCGCGCGGCCGCGGTACCGGCGGGCGACCGCACGGCGGGTGCGGACGCGGACGGCGGCGCCGCGTTCGAGGTCGTCCGCGAGGTGGTCGACGCGCTCCGCGCGATCCGCGCCGAGTACGGCGTGCAGCCGGGCGCCGCCATCAGGGCGCACGTGGCCGGGAGCGTCGCGCCCGGCGCGGGCACCGGCGGCGCGCCGGGATCCCGCGTGGACACGGCCGTGCTCGCAGAGAGCGGCCCGCTCATCCAGCGGCTCGCGCGCACCGAGCTCGTGTTCGGTGCCGCGCCCGCCGGCGCGGCCGCGCATGCGGTGCTGCCGAGCGGGATCGAGCTCTCGCTGCCGCTCGCGGGGATGGTCGACCTCGCGAAGGAACGCGCGCGGCTGCAGGGCGAGCTCGACGGTCTCGTGAAGCAGCTCGACGCGCTGCGCGGCCGGCTCGGCAACGAGAAGTTCACGGCCAAGGCGCCGGCGAACGTGGTCGAGGCCGAGCGGGCGAAGGAGCGCGAGTGGAGCGCGCGCGCGGAGCAGTTGCGCGCCAAGGTCGCCGAGCTCGGCGCGTGAGGGCGCGCGTGGCGGGGGGCGCGGTTCGACTCCCGGGCTCCGGC
>CAZPJF010000328.1:0-4366 GCA_964586095.1 uncultured Gemmatimonas sp.
GTACGTGAGCGAGTACCGCCACCCGAACGCCCGCATCCACGACCTCTGGGTGCGCGACGGCATCGCCTACTCCGCGCAGGGCGGCGTGGGCGTCGTGGTCGTCGACGTCGGCAACGGCAAGTGGGGCGGCTCGATCGAGAACCCCAAGCTCATCACGACCTACCGCGTGAACTCGGGGCACGAGATCTACCCCTACTTCCAGAAGAAGACCGGCCGCACCTACCTGTTCATCGGCGACGAGGAGATGAGCCGGCGCGGCCGCACCTGGGAGGGCACGCAGTACTCGCTCTCCGGCCCCGACGGCAAGCCGCCCAAGAACGGCATCGCGCAGACGTCGGGCGGCTACACGCACATCGTCGACTTCACTGACCCGATGAACCCCATCCCGGTGGGACGCTATCACCTCGAGGACTACGGCTCGCACGACATCATCGTCGAGGACGACGTGCTCTACCAGGCGTACTACGACGGCGGCGTGCGCGTGGTGGACGTCTCGGGCGAGCTGATGGGGAACCTCTACGACCAGAACCGCGAGATCGCGGTCTTCAAGCCGTACGACCCCGATGGCTACACGCCCAACGCGCCGTTCGTCATGAACGCGATGCCGTGGAAGGGGCGCATCCTCTTCACGGACTTCAACTCGGGGCTCTGGGCCGCGAAGCTGCTGCCCAAGCCGGTCGTGCAGTAGGCGAGCCGCCCACGCGGCGTCGCGTCGACGGCGCCGCGACGGGATCGTGACGGGCGGGGGCCTCCGGGCTCCCGCCCGTCGCGCATCGGGCGCGCGCTTCCCGCCCCGCTGTCGCCAGACATAGCTTGAGGGCATGGCGATCCGGTCACATGCGAGAGGGACGCTCCGCCTGCTGCTGCTCGCCGGCGCGGCGGGGATCGCCGCGTGCGGTGCCGCCGAGGCCGACGCGCCCGCCGTCGCGTTCACCTACAACTTCGGCGACACCGCCTTCCAGGCCTTCCTCGAGGAGGAGCTGGAGCGGCATCGGACGCCGGACGCGGTCCGCCTGCGCGTGGTGGGGGCGCAAGGGGACTTCCGCGACTCGCTCGGTCTTGGCGCACTCTCGGCCGAGGTCGCGCGCGCCACGGCGCTCGTGCGCGACCCGACCGTCATCGTCGCGGTCGGGCCGGGCGGGAGCCGCGAGGTGCTCCAGGTCGCGCCGATCTACCGCGAAGGCGGACTCCCGGACCTCGTGCCGACCGCGACGAGCCGCCTCCTGGCGGGGCTCGGTCCCCTCACCTTCCTCCTCGCGCCCGACGACTCGGTGCAGGGGGAGTTCATCGGCGCGTTCGCGGACTCCGTGCTCGGCGCGCGCAGCGCCGTGATCCTGCAGGTCCCCGACGAGTACGGGATCGGACTCGCCGCGGGCACGGCGAGCGCCTTCGCCGCGCGCGGGGTCCGGGTGCTGGACCGGATCACGATCCGGCTCATCCGGGACTGCATGGGCCCGGAGGACGTGCGCGCCTACGACGCCGTCGCCGAGCAGGTCGCGCTGCGCGGCACGCCGGACGTCGCGGTGCTGGCCGCGCGCACCGTCGAGGCGGCGTGCGCGGCGCGCGCGCTGCGCAGGCGCTTCCCGCGGATCGTGCTGCTCGCGGGCGACGGCACGTACTTCGAGCGCTCCTTCCTGGTGCGCGCCGGCCCCGCGGCCGAGGCCGCGTACCTCGTCGCCTTCTGGCACCCCGGCGTCGCGCGGCCGGGTTCGGCCGAGTTCGCGCAGGCGTTCGCGGCCCGCGTCGGCCGGCGGGCGCGGCACGGCGATGCCGGGTTCTACGACGCGACGATGCTCGCCGGCGCGGCCATCCGCGCGGTCGGGGCGGACCGCGCCCGCGTCGCCGAATACTTCCGCACGCTCGGCCGCTCGCGCCCCGCGTTCGAGGGCATCGCCGGCCCGGTGGCGTTCACGCCGGGACGGTCGCCCGCGCTGCTCATGACCCGCATCCGCGGCGACTCGACGGAGGTCGTCAGCCGGTGACCCCGTCGCGCGCCGCCCTCTCGCTGCGGACCATCCTCGCGGCGCTCGGCCTCTCGGGGCTCGTCTACGTCGCCGTGGTCACCGTGCAGCTCGGGAGCGTGCTCGCGCCGGCGGCCCAGGAGATCCGCGGGCGCACCCGCGACCTGCTGAGCGACCACGATGCGATCGCGACGAGCCTGCGCCGCATGCGCGCGGCCCGGCGCGACGTCGCGCGGCTCGTGCCGCCGTTCCGCGCCGACGACCTGCCCACCCGCTCGATCCCCGAGATCGGGGCCGAGCTGCAGGAGCTCGTCGACGCCGGCGCGGCGATGCGCGCCTCGGTCGAGCGGGCCGCGATCCCGGTCGAGATGCGGCTCCTCCTCGCCGGCGCGCTCGAGCAGGAGACCACCGTCGGCGTGCTGCTCGTGGAGGCGCTGCGGGCCGTGGAGCTCCGCCGGCCGGGCGACGCGGTGGAGGCGCTGCGTGCCTCGGGGGTCCGCTCCGACTCGTCCGAGGTGCTGCTCTCGCGCGCGCAGCGCGTGGCGCTCGGGCACCTGCTCGAGGGCGAGGAGCGGCTCCTCGTGCAGCTGCAGCGGCTCGAGCGCTGGGCCCTGGTCTGGATCGTGGTCGGCGTCCTGATCTTCGGCCTCGGCGCGTGGCTCGCGCGGACCCGCGTGCTCCGGCCGGTGCGCGACCTCGAGGCGGGGGTGCTCCGGATCGCGGCCGGGGACCTCGGACGCGAGGTCCCCGTGCATGCCCGCGACGAGCTCGGCTCGCTCGCCGCGTACGTGAACGAGATGATGGAGGTCCTGCGCGAGCGGAGCGCCGCCGAGACGCGCCGGCGCGAGAGCCTCACCGAGCGCTTCGGGCGGCTCCTCGACGAGTCGTCGAACGAGATCTGCGTGTTCGACGCTGCGACGCTGCACGCCGTGCAGGCGAACCGCGGCGCGCGGCTCAACCTGGGGTTCACCGAGGCCGAGGTCTCCGCCATCACGCTCCCGAGCCTGCTCGGCGGCATCGAGACGCGGGTGCTCACCGAGCAGCTCGCGGCGCTGCGCGCGGGCGCGCCCGACCGCCTCTTCCTCACGACACGGCAGACGCGGAAGGACGGCAGCAGCTATCCGGTGGAGATGGTGATCCAGTACATGCGCGACCACGACGCCGAGCTGTACGTGACGGTGTCGGAGGACGCCGGCGTGCGGCAGCGCGCGCGCGAGCTCGACCAGCGGCTCGCCGACATCGGCTTCGCGCAGCAGCGGGCGTTCGACGCCGGCGATGCGTCGCTCGCGGTGCGCGAGTGCGTCGCGCGCGCGGCGGAGGTGCTGCGCGCGACCGCGGCGAGCATCTGGCGCGGCGAGGGCGCGGAACGCGCCGTGCTCGAGGCGTACGACGCGCGCGCGCAGGCCTTCCACGACGGCGCGACGGCCGACGCGATGACCTTCCCGGCGGAGGGACGCCACCTCGCCGTCGCCATCCCGGCGGCCGCGCCGGGTGCGGCGGTCCTCGTGTTCGAGGCCGAGCCGACGCGGCCCCCGTGGAGCGCCGAGGAGCGGACTTTCGCCGCCTCGGTCGCGACGCTCGTGGCCCGTGCGTACGACGCGGCCGACCGCCGCGCGCTCGAGCAGGCGCTCGCGCGCGCGCAGCGGCTCGACTCGATCGGGCAGCTCGCGGGCGGCATCGCGCACGACTTCAACAACCTCCTCACGGCGGTGCTCGGCAACCTCGAGGCCTCGCGCGCGGGGTTGGCGCCGGGCGACCCGCTCGACGCGGCGCTCGCCGACGCCGAGCAGGCGGCCCGCCGCGGCGCGGAACTCACGCGCCAGCTGCTCACCTTCGCGCGGCACCAGCCCGTGGAGCTGCGCCCCCATGAGGCGGACGCGGCGGCGCGCGAGGCCGATCGGCTGCTGCGGCGCCTCGTCCCGGCCGGCATCACCGTGGAGCTCACCCTGGGCGCGCCGGGCGCGACGGTCCGCACGGGACCCGGCCAGCTCGAGCAGGTGCTCGTGAACCTGGTGCTCAACGCGCGCGACGCGATGCCCAGGGGCGGGACGGTGCGCGTCCAGTCGCGCGTGGTGACGCTCGATGCGGCGACCGCGCAGGAGCGGCGCACGCTGCGGCCCGGCCGCTACGTGGAGCTCGCGGTGAGCGACGAGGGCGTCGGCATGGCGGCGGACGTGGTGGATCGGATCTTCGAGCCGTTCTTCACCACCAAGGGGCTCGGGGCGGGGACGGGGCTCGGCCTGGCGGTCTGCTACGGCATCGTGAACCAGGCGGGCGGGGAGATCCGGGTCTCGAGCACCGTCGGCGAGGGGTCGACGTTCCGCGTCCTCCTGCCCTGCGTCGAGGAGGCCCCGGCGGCCCGCGGCGCCGGGGCCGCGGGCGCGGCGGCCACCGCGGGCGCGGGC
>CAZPJF010000329.1:0-4236 GCA_964586095.1 uncultured Gemmatimonas sp.
CCTCGTCCGGCCTGGGCAACCAGGTCGTGAACGGCGGCCAGCTCTCGGTGAAGGGGTGGGAGCTCGGCCTGAGCGGCATCCCGGTGCAGATGGGCGAGTTCACGTGGACCTCGCGCATCAACTACCAGGCGAACAAGCAGTACGTGGACAACCTCCTCGTCGAGGGCCAGCGCGTGCCGGACTTCGCCGCGGTGGGCTCGTTCGGCGCGACCTACGGCCGCAACCGCATCGCGTCGGGCCAGCAGTCGACGCTCATCTGGGCGAACGCCCCGCTCGGCCCGGGCGGCACCGTGCGCGACACGATCGTCGGCAACTCGAACCCGTACCACCAGACGTCGTTCGTGAACGACTTCCAGTACAAGCGCTGGAACGTCTCGACGCTGCTCGACTGGCGCAACGGCGGCCTCGTCGCGAACATGACGAACAACCTGTGGGACGAGGGCGGCAACTCGCGTGACTTCGACGAGCCGATGCCGGGCACGAACACGACGAAGGGCCTCCACCGGTACTATGACCGCTTCGCCGCCGGCGACAGCCGCGTCTACATCCAGAACGGCTCCTTCCTGAAGCTCCGGGAGCTCACGGTCACCTACTCGGTGCCGAACGCCTTCACCACGCGGTTCCTGAAGGGCGCGAAGGACATGCGGGTGGCCTTCTCGGGCCGCAACCTCTGGGTGAAGACGAGCTACTGGTCGTACGATCCCGAGTTCAACAACTTCGGCAACACCAACTTCAACCGGTTCATCGACCTCGCGCCGTTCCCGACGAGCCGTCAGTTCTTCTTCAGCGTCGACCTCACGTACTGAGCCCTCGACCATCCACTGACGACTCTCGACACCATATGAGGAACCCCATGCGGAAGGGACACATCCTCGGCCTCGCGGGCCTGGCGTTCGTCGCCGCCTGCAGTGCCGATCTCCTGTCGGTGCCCAACCCCAACTCGCCGACGGTGGACGGGGCGGGGGCGGACCCGGGTGCGCTGCAGCTGCAGGCCACCGGCCTCACGCGCCAGCTGCGCGGCGGGCTCACCGGCTACGTCACGGCGCTCGCGCGCTTCGGGCGCGAGGGCTACATCTACACCCCCAACGAGGGACGCAACACCTCGCACTACCTCACCGGCCTCGCCGGCGAGAACCGCCTCGACCCGTCCGGGTTCGCGACCGGCATCTGGGCGGGCCAGTACGGCAACCTGCGCGACATCTACAACTTCAAGGCGGTCGTCAACGCCAGCACCACGCTCTCGGCGCAGCAGCGGAGCGCGGCGCTCGGGTTCGCGAAGACCATGGAGGGGCTCGAGCTCCTCTACGTGATCGCGACGCGTGACTCGCTCGGCCTCGTGGTGCAGATGAACGCGATCCCGTCGCAGCTCGCGCCGTTCGTCACCCGCGACTCGGCGTACCGCTACATCATCGGCATCCTGAACGAGGCGGACGCGGACCTCGCCGCCGGCGGCAGCGACTTCCCGTTCCTCCTGCACGCCGGGTTCGGCAACGGCTCGCTCGGGTTCGGCTCGTTCCATACGGTGGCCGGCCACCGGCAGTACAACCGGGCGATCGCGGCCCGGGCGATGGTCTATTATGCCACGCGGGGCGGCGGCACCACCTACTACACGCAGGCGGCCACGGCGCTGACCGCGTCGTTCCTCAACCGGACCCCGACCAACGCCGCCGGCATGAACCAGGGCGTGTACCACGTCTACTCGGCGTCGACCGGTGACGCGCTCAACGGCCTCGGCCAGAACGCCGACTTCCTGGCGCACCCGCTGTTCGACGACTCGCTGCAGGCGGGCGATGCGCGCGGCGCGAAGGTCTCGGTGCTCGGCACGCCGCGCAACGCGCCGCAGGGCCTCGGCATCCCGACCAACCTCGCCGTGGCCCGCTACGCGGCGAACAACTCGCCGGTGCCGGTCATCCGCAACGAGGAGCTCATCCTGCTCGACGCCGAGGTCCGGTGGTTCACGGGCGACCGCCCGGGCGCCATCGCCGACCTCAACACGGTCCGCGCGGTCTCCGGCGGCCTGGGCGCCACGACGGTCACGGCGGGGTCCACCGATGCGCAGTTCATCAGCGCCCTGCTCTACGAACGGAAGTACTCGCTCTTCGCGGAAGGCCATCGCTGGGTCGACATGCGCCGCTTCGGCCGCCTGAACGACCTGCCGATCGACCTCCCGACCGGCGCCAACGCGCACTTCATCGCGCGGGTGATGCCGATCCCGCAGGCGGAGTGCCTCGTCCGTGCGCGCTCGAACGACCCGACGCTCGCGGCGCCGGGGTGCTGAGTCAGGATGAATGGTGACGGATGAAGGATGAAGGAGCGGGCCCGGCGATGTTCGCCGGGCCCGCTTCGTTCCTCGAGCAGTTCATGCTCCTGCGTCCTCCATCATCCATCCTCCATCGTTCTCTCAGCGCCTGAGCTCGCGAACGGCGTGCGCGCCCTCGGGGAGGAGGATCCGCGTGAGCGCGAGTTCGACCGCTGCCCTGGAGCCGGGCAACGACACCACGAGCTTGCCCCGCGCGCTCCCCGCCGCCGCGCGGCTCAGGATCGCGGCGGTCCCCACCTGCTCGTGGTAGCTGAGCATCCGGAAGAGCTCGCCGAAGCCCGGTAGCTCCTTCTCGAACAGCGGGCGCACCGCCTCGATGGTCCTGTCGCGGGAGCCGAGGCCGGTGCCGCCCGTCATCACGATGAGGTCGAGGTCCTCGCGCTCGATCCAGGCCTGGACCTGCGAGCGGACCCGCGCCTCGTCGTTGGGCAGGAGGCCATGATCGAGGACCTGGTGGCCCGCATCGCCGAGTGCGGCGCGGAGGTACGGTCCGGCCTCGTCGGTCTCGGCGGTGCGCGAGTCGCTCACGGTGAGCACCGCGCAGCGCAGGCTCGTGATGCGCTTCGCCTCGCCGCGGTGCGCCTGCGTGCCCGCCGGGACGGCGCCGCCCGGGGCGGGCCGCACGCTCGCGGGCCCGTCGGGCGCGGTCACGCCTGCAGGCCCTGCGCCCGGAGCGTGGAGAGGACGCGCTCGCGGAGCGCCTTGGGGCAGAGCTGCTGCGCGCGGGCCGCCGCGACCGCCTCGAGGAACCGACGCTCGAACTCCGCGTGCTCGAAGCAGGGCTTGCAGTGCTCCACGTGCGCCTTGAGCCGGGCGGCGAGGTCACCCGTGCACTCCCCGTCGAGGAAGTCGAAGAGCTGCTCGAGCGCGGCGCTGCAGTTGACCTTGGGCGCGGCGCCGGCGCCCGTGCCGGCCGCACCCGTGGGGACGTGAGGATCGTGCGTCATGCGGGACTCCGGGAGGGCGGCACCGACGTGAAGCCGGCGTCGCGGGCGTACTGGGCCAGCCGCTGCTGCAGGACCTTGCGGCCGCGGAAGAGCCGCGAGCGCACGGTGCCGACGGGGATGCCGAGCACCTCGGCCGCCGCCTCGTAGGGCTGGTCCTCGAGGTCGACGAGCGTGACGACCGTGCGGAACGCCTCCGGCAACTCGGCGAGCGCCTCGGCGATCGCGGGCCCCAGGTCGGCGCGGTCGAGGATCGGGTCGAGCCCGCCGCGCACCCAGGCTTCCTGCGCCTGGCTGGCCTCGGCCGCCGCCGACGCGTCCTCGTCGAGCGCCACCTCGCGCTGCCCGCGTTCGCGCGAGCGCAGGAAGGCGTTGCGCGCGATGGTGAAGAGCCAGCGCTTGATGTCGGTGCCGGGCTGGAAGGTCCGCCAGGAGCGGAAGGCGCGCAGGTAGGTCTCCTGCACCACGTCCTCCGCGTCGCTCGGGTCCCGCGTGAGGGAGCGCGCGAAGCGGTAGACGTCGTCCATCGCCCCGATGGCCGCGTCGCTGAACTCCGGGGGCGCCGTGGCGGGCGCCGGGGCCGAGGTGCGGGCCTCGGGGGTGTCGGTCATCATGGGATTGTCACACCAATCCGCCCCGGATGCAAAGGTTCCGTGGCCAGGCGTCCCCCGGCCCCGCCTCAGGGCGCGGCGGACTTGCCGCCGCCCCTGCCCCGCGCGGAGCTTTCTGCATGAGCATCGCCCACCTGCGTGAGGAGTACCGGCGCGAGACGCTGGACGAGCGGGACGTCGCCGCCGACCCGCTCGTGCAGTTCCACCGCTGGTTCGACCAGGCGCGCGCCGCCGAGGTGCATGAGCCGAACGCGATGGCGCTCGCGACGGCGGATCCGCAGGGCCACCCCAGCGTGCGGATGGTGCTGCTGAAGGAGGCGGACGCGCGCGGCTTCGTCTTCTTCACCGACTACCGCAGCCG
>CAZPJF010000330.1:0-4224 GCA_964586095.1 uncultured Gemmatimonas sp.
TTCCCAGTGGAGAGAGGACGCCATGAGGCGATATCGGACGCTGGCCGCGCTCGCGGCCGGCACACTCCTGACGGCCGCGACGAGCGCCGCCGCGGCCCCCGTGGCCCGGGCCGAGGCCGCTGCGGTCACCGCCGTGCGCGTGCAGCCCGGCGCCGGCCGCGCCGACGTGGTCATCTCGTTCGACGGCGCGGTGCAGGTCACGGACTTCACGCTCGTGAACCCGCACCGGATCGTGGTCGACGTGAAGGGCGCCACGATGCAGCTGCGGGCGCCCGCCTATGACCGCGTCCCGCGGGCCGGCATCCTCAACGTGCGCCTCGCGCAGTTCGAGGCGCAGACGGTCCGCCTGGTCCTCGACCTCGACGGCGCACGCGAGTACAGCGTCGTGCGCAGCGAGGGCGAGGTGCGCGTGAGCGTCACCGGACCCGACGCCTTCGCCCCCTGGTCGGCCGGCGCCAGTGCCGTCGCCGCGGACGCCCCGGTCGCGGTCGAGCCGGCGCCGACGCCGGCGCGCGAGCCTGCGGCGGAGCGGCGGTTCGAGGCGACCGCGCCCCGCACCCCGATGGTGGTCCAGCAGTCGGCGCAGCCGCGCATCACGGTCTCGTTCCTCGACGTCCCGATCCGCGAGGTCATCAGCGCCTTCGCCACGTTCTCCGGCCGCACGATCATCACCGGGTCGTCGGTGACCGGCAACGTCACGGCCGAGATCCCCGGACAGCCGTGGGACATCGCCCTCCAGAAGATCCTGCAGGCCAACGGCCTCTCGGCGGTCGAGGACTCGACCGGCATCATCACCGTCGACAGCTACCGCAACCTCGCGGCGCGCGTCGCGGCGGAGCCGCTCGTCACCCGCGTCGTGCCGGTGAACTACGCCAAGGCGTCCGAGCTCGCCGGGACCATCCGCCAGGTGATCGCCGCGTGCTCGTCGGGCTCGGCCAGCGCGGTCGTGGACGTGGCGGGCGGGACGCCGCCCGCGGGTGAGCCGTCGGCGGGCGGCGGCGGCGATCCCAACGCGCCGGCCGCGCAGAACTGCGGCCGCGGCTCGGTCGCGTTCGACGAGAAGACCAACACGCTCCTCATCACGGAGTCGGTCTCGCGCCTCCCGGAGATCATCGAGTACGTGCGGGACCTCGACGTCCGCACGCCGCAGGTCGCCATCCGCGCCAAGATCATCTCGGTCGACCGCACGGCCACCGAGGAGCTCGGCCTCTCGTACGACATCGGCTCGCCGAACACCTACAGCAACGCGCTCATCTCGCGCGGCACGCAGGGCCAGTTCCAGGTCGACCTCGGCGGCGACGCGTTCGTCGGCGTCGCGAACGCCAACCGGCTCTTCTCGAGCACCGCGGCGCTCTCGCTGATCTTCAACACCGTCATCAACGGCTACAACTTCTCGGGCTTCATCGACGCGCTCAGCTCGGAGCAGCTCTCCGACGTGCAGGCCGAGCCGAGCACGACGACGATCGACAACCGCAAGGCGACGCTCTTCGCCGGCACCGAGTTCGCGTTCCTGCTCACGCCGCCGACCGTCCCGGGCCAGATCCAGGCCGTCGCGCCGCAGATCTTCCGCCAGAAGGTCGGCATCACGCTCGACGTCACGCCGCATGTGACGGCCAACCGCCAGATCATGATGGAGATCTCGGCCACGCAGCAGGCGCTCCTCGGGACCACGCAGGCCGGCCCGAGCATCACCGAGCGCGCGGCCGCGAACCAGGTGCTCGTCGCCGACGGCGAGACGGCCGTGATCGCCGGCCTCACGCAGACGCAGGTGACCAAGCTCCGCACCGGCATCCCGTGGCTGATGAACGTGCCCTACATCGGCCGCCTCTTCAGCCAGGAGCGCGTCGAGGAGCGGAAGCAGGACCTGCTGATCCTCGTGACGCCGCACATCGTGGACGAGGGTGAGGTGGTCCGGCGCTGAGCCGCCGGCGGAGGATGGACGATGAGGAAGGGCGGGCCTCGCGGCCCGCCCTTCGTCGTTGCCGGGCCCGCCGGACGACGGACCCGACGGACGCCGATATCTTTCCCGGATGACGCGCTTCCGCTTCCACACCGCCGGGGAGTCGCACGGGCCGGCCCTCGTCGCGCTCGTCGAAGGGGCGCCGGCCGGGCTCCCGCTGCTCGCCGCGGACATCGACGAGCAGCTGCGCCGCCGCCAGCAGGGCTACGGTCGCGGCCGGCGCATGGCCATCGAGACCGACCGCGTGGAGTTCCTCGCCGGCGTCCGCGCGGGGGAGACGCTCGGCTCGCCGATCGCGATGCTCGTCCGCAACCGCGACTGGGCGAACTGGGAGGCCATCATGGATCCCGCGCCACGGCCCGAGGACGACACGCCGGAGGGGCGCAAGCGGCAGGTCACGCGCGTCCGCCCCGGCCACGCCGACCTCACGGGCGTGCTCAAGTTCGACCGCGAGGACGCGCGCGACATCCTCGAGCGTGCATCCGCGCGCGAGACGACGGCGCGCGTGGCGGCCGGGGCGGTGGCGCGCCGCCTCCTCGCCGAGTTCGGCGTCCGGATCGGCTCGCACCTCGTCTCGCTCGGCGGCATCGAGGCGAGCCCGCCGGCCGCGCTGCCCGAGGACCTCAACGCCGCGGCGGACGCCTCGCCGCTGCGCTGCCTCGACCCGGCTGCCGAGGCGACGATGATCGCCCGGATCGACGAGGCCAAGCGCGCGGGGGACACGCTCGGCGGCATCTGCGAGGTGGTCGCGACCGGCCTTCCCGTGGGGCTCGGTGCGCACGTGTCGTGGGACCGCAAGCTCGACGGGCGCCTCGCGCAGGCGATCTGCTCGATCCCCGCGGTGAAGGGCGTGGAGATGGGGATGGGATTCGCGGCCGCGCGGGCGCCCGGTTCGGCGGTGCACGACCCGATCGACACCGCGCCGGGTTCGACGCGCACGGGGAACGTGCGGCGGCGCTCCAACCGCGCCGGGGGCCTCGAGGGCGGGATGACGACGGGCGAGCCGCTCGTGCTGCGCGTGGCGATGAAGCCGATCGCGACGCTGATGACGCCGCTCGGGACCATCGACACCCGCACCGGTGCCCCCGCCGAGGCCGCCGCGGAACGCAGCGACGTGACCGCGGTGCCGGCGATGGGGGTGATCGCCGAGGCGATGCTGGCCCTCGTGCTGGCCGATGCGTTCCTCGAGAAGTTCGGCGGCGACTCCGTGGGCGAGCTGCGCCGCAACCACGACGGCTACCTCGCCCGGGTGGCCGAGCGGATCGGCTGAGCGCATGCCCGCGCCTGGCGAGCCCGCGGCGGCCCCCTCCGCGCCCCGGGGGCCCGCGGTGCGGCATCTCGTCCTCCTCGGCCTGCCGGGCGCGGGGAAGAGCACGGTGGGGCCACTGGCGGCGGCGCTGCTCGAGCGGCCGTTCGTGGACCTCGACGCGGCGATCGAGGCGATCCGTGGCCAGGAGGTCGGGACGATCTTCGCGGACGAGGGCGAGGCCGCCTTCCGCGACATGGAGCGGCGCCTGAGTGCGCGCCTCCTCGACCCGGCGGCGGAGCCGATCGTGCTCTCTCCGGGGGGTGGTTGGGTGGAGGATGCCGCGAACAGGGCGCTGCTCGGGAAGGTGGCCGATGCGGTCTATCTTCGGGTCTCTCCGGCGGTCGCAGTGAAGCGGATGGGCGCCTCGATTTCGAGCCGGCCGCTCCTCGCGGGGGCCGATCCGGCCCTTTCGCTGTCACGATTGTTGGCACGGCGAGAGGCGTTCTATCTTCTGTCAAGACATACGGTTAGCGTCGATTCGCTGACGCCTGATGAGGTCGCCACTTCTATAGTTGCGCTTGCACGGGGCGGATGACGGGACTAGGATAGCCCTCCTTATGGCGACCACGAAGAAGACCGCGGCCAAGAAGGCGGCGAAGAAGAAGTCCGCGGCACGGCCGAAGGCGACCGGCAAGCGGGCGCCCCAGGCGGAGCCGGAGCTGCCGCACGACGAGGATGCGGCGCGGTCGGCGGCCGGCAAGTCGCTCGTGATCGTCGAGTCGCCGGCCAAGGCGAAGACCATCGGGAAGTACCTCGGGTCGGGCTACGCGGTGAAGGCGACCGTGGGGCACATCCGGGACCTGCCGGTCAAGAACATCGGCATCGACACCGAGCAGGGGTTCGAGCCGCAGTACGTCACGATCCCGGGCAAGGAGAAGACCGTCGCCGAGCTGAAGAGCGCGGCCAAGACGGCCAAGGCCGTGTTCATCGCGACCGACCCTGACCGCGAGGGGGA
>CAZPJF010000331.1:0-4205 GCA_964586095.1 uncultured Gemmatimonas sp.
GTGAAGCACAAGGAGCGGCTCAAGCAGCTCAAGCTCGAGACCGACGTGCTCACGCTCACCGCCACGCCGATCCCGCGCACGCTGCACCAGTCGCTCGCCGGGCTGCGCGACATGACGCTGATGCAGACGCCGCCGCGCGACCGCTCGCCGGTGCTCACCTTCCTCGAGCCGTGGGACGACGGGCTCATCGAGGAGGGGATCGCGCGCGAGCTCGACCGCGGCGGGCAGGTGTTCTTCGTGCACAACCGCATCGAGACGATCGTCGCGGTGGCCGACCACATCCAGCGCGTCATCCCGCGCGCGCGCGTGGGGATCGGCCACGGGCAGATGAAGGAGCGCGAGCTCGAGCAGGTCATGAAGCGCTTCGTGGCCGGCGAGCTCGACGTGCTCGTCTCCACGCTCATCGTGGAGAGCGGGATCGACGTGCCGAACGCGAACACCATGTTCGTGAACCGCGCCGACCGGCTCGGCCTCGCGCAGCTCTACCAGCTGCGCGGTCGCGTGGGCCGCTCGCACCGCCGCGCCTACTGCTACCTGATCGTCCCCGAGAACGTGGACGAGGACGCCGAGCGCCGGCTGCGCGTGCTCGAGCACCACACCGAGCTGGGCGCCGGGTACCGCGTGGCGCTCAAGGACATGGAGCTGCGCGGGGCGGGGAACCTCCTCGGCCCCGAGCAGTCGGGCTTCGTGCATGCCGTGGGCTTCGATCTCTACCTGCGGCTGCTCGACGAGACGGTGAACCGGATGATGCGCGGCGACAAGGCGCCGCCCCCGCCGCCGACCGACGTGACGCTCGACCTCCCGAGCTACCTGCCCGACGACTACATCGCGGCGCCGGAGGTGAAGCTCGACCTCTACCGCCGGCTGGGCGCGGCGACGGTCGTGGAGCAGGTCGATGCGCTGCGTGACGAGGTCCGCGACCGGTTCGGCCCGCTGCCCCCGCCGGCGGAGGCGTACCTCGCCGTGGCCCGCCTCCGCCTCCTCGGCGCGCCCCTCGGCGCCGAGGGCATCTTGGTGCACGGCAACGAGGCCCGTGTTAACTTCCGGGCCGACGCGGTCCCCCGCCTCAAGCCGCTCGCGGCCGCCTTCCGGGACGTGCAGTTCCAGGTCGACGTGCGGCGGGTCCAGCCCCTGTCACTCAAGCTCACCCGCCTCGGCGGCGCTTCGCTCCTGGACGGCCTCGTCCGGGCGCTGCGAACGATTTCGCCGGACGCACGGTAGAAGGACCATTCCCCCATTCCGATGATGACCCGCATCCGACTCCTCTCCGCCTCGCTCCTCGCCGTCGTGGGCCTCAGCGCCTGCGAGGGCCTCAAGGAGGCGATGACCGCCCATGTCGACACCGTCGCCCGCGCCGGGTCGCAGGAGCTGACCGTCACGCGCCTCGCCGAGCTGCTCGGCAGCACCGACGTGCCGCTCCGCGCCGACGCGGTCCGCACCGTGGCGCAGCTCTGGGTGAACTACCAGCTCCTCGCGCACGCCGGCGCGACCGGCGATTCGCTCCGCGCCGATGCCAACGCCGACGACGGCATGTGGTCGGCGATCGCGCAGCTCAAGTCGCGCAAGTTCTTCGCGGTCGTCTCGAAGGACTGGGCGGTCAGCGACACGAGCCGGTTCGAGCAGGCGTACAACGACGGCGCGGTGCTGGGGGCGGCGCACATCCTGCTGAGCAAGCAGCCGCAGGGGCTCGACCCCAAGGCCAACGACTCGATCCGCGCCGAGGCCGAGAAGCTCGCGACATCGCTCAGGTCGGCCTCGATGGCGGAGTTCGCGCGGGTCGCCGCGGCGCGCACGCAGGACCCGGGCTCCAAGGACAAGGGTGGCTCGTACGGGGTCTTCCCGCGCGGCCAGATGGTCCCCGAGTTCGACCAGGGGATCCTCTCGGTGCCCCCGGGCGGCGTGACCGGCGTGGTGGAGTCGCAGTTCGGCTACCACATCATCCGGCGCCACACGTACGCGGAGATCAAGGACCAGTTCCCGCAGGCGTACATGCAGGTGGCGGGCGCGGCGGCCGAGAGCACCTACTTCGCGGGCCTCGAGAGCGCGCAGAACGTGCAGGTCAAGTCGAGCGCCCCCAAGCTCGTGAAGGCGATCGCCGAGGACGTCGACGCCTACCGCGACGACAACACCGTGATCGCGACCGCGCGCAACGGGAACCTCACCGCCGCGCGCATGGCCAAGTGGATGGCGGCATTCCCGGCGCAGACGCGCATGCGGGCGCAGGTCGTGCAGGCGCCGGACTCGGCGATCCCGATGTTCGTGCGCAACATCATGCGGAACGAGCTCCTCCTCCGCGCGGCCGACTCCGCCGGGGTGACGCTCGACACCGCCGAGGTGAACGAGGTCCGCACGGTCTTCCGCAACGCGGTGCTCGAGGTCATGAGCCAGCTCGGCCTCGCCCCGCAGCAGCTCGCCGACAGCGCCGCCGACGCGGGGGCACGCGAGCGCCTCGCCGCGGCGCGGGTCGAGGAGTACATGACCGCCATGGTCAGGAACGAGCGCCAGTACGTCGAGGTGCCGGAGCAGATCGCACTGGTCCTGCGCGGGAAGTTCGAGAGCCGCGTGGTGCCGGCCGGCATCGACCGGGTGCTCGCCGAGGCGACCAAGCTCCGCGCCGCCGCGGACTCCGCGCGTGCCGCGACGCAGCCGCCCTCGGCGGTGCCGCTGGGCGCGCCACCCGCGGGGGCGCCCGTGCCGCCCGCCACGCCGAACCCCTGATCCCATGATGTCGTCCCCCCGCGCCCTGCGGCGCGGCGTCCTCGCCCTCGCCGGCCTCGCCCTCTGGGCGGCGCCGGCGCCGGCGCAGCAGGCCCTCAAGGGAATCGAGGTCGACCGCGTCGTCGGCGTCGTCGGTACGCACCCGATCCTCTTCAGCGAGGTGCTGGAGGCCGTGAACTTCGCCCGGGCGCAGGGGCTGCGGCTCCCGCCCGACACCGCGGGGCAGCTCCGGGTCGCGCGCGAGTTCCTCGAGCGCATCGTCGACCGCGAGGTGCTGGTCGCGGTGGCGAAGGACTACAAGATCGAGGTCCAGGAGTCCGACGTGTCGGCGCAGGTCGAGCGCGACATCGAGCGCGCCCGGAGCAACTTCCGCTCCGACCAGGAGTTCCGCGCGGCGCTCCAACGCGAAGGGTTCGGCTCGCCCGAGGAGTACCGGAAGAAGTCGGTCGAGGCGGCGATCCGCGACGAGACCCAGCGCCGCGCGATCGACTCGCTCAAGGCCAAGGGGCGGCTCGCGCCGGCGAACGTCACCGAGACGGAGGTGCAGGCCGCGTTCGAGCGGATGCGCGCCGAGATGCCGCCGCGGCCCGCGACGGTCGCGTTCCGGCAGCTCGTCATGCGCCTTCCCCCGCGCGAGGCGAACGTCCGCGCGGCGCGGGTGCTCATCGATTCGCTGCACGAGGAGCTCGTCAAGGGCGCCGACTTCGACTCCCTCGCGCGGCGCTTCTCCGAGGATCCGGCCTCCGCCGAGCGGGGTGGTGACCTCGACTGGCAGCGGCGCGGCACCATGGTGGCAGAGTTCGAGCGGATGATGTTCGCCCTCCCGCCCGGCCGCCTCAGCCCGATCGTCGAGACGGTCTACGGCTTCCACATCATCCGCGTGGACCGCGTGCGTGCCGCGGAGGTCCGGGCGCGCCACATCCTGATCAAGCCCAAGGTCGACTCGCTCGACCTCGCCGGCACCCGCGAGCGCGCCGACACCGTGCTCGCGCTCTGGAAGAACGGCACGCCGTTCGACTCCCTCGTCGCCAGGTACCACGATCCTGACGAGGAGCGCACGATCCCCGACTTCCCGATCGACTCCCTGCCGCCCGAGTACCGCGTGGCCATCCGCGGGCTCCCGGCCGGCGGCTTCTCGCCGATCTTCGCGCTCCCCGACCGGCGGACCGGGCTCAGCAAGTGGGCCATGGTGCAGGTCATCACGACCAAGCCCGCCGGGCAGGTCACGCTCGAGGATGCGCAGGAGAACATCCGGCGGCAGCTGCGCGAGGAGAAGGCGATCCGCCGGACCCTCGACATCCTCCGACGCGAGATCTACGTCTCGCTCCGGCTCTGACGACGCGACCACTGGCCACCCTCGCGATCACCCTCGGCGATCCGCGGGGGATCGGCCCGGAGATCGTCCGCGCGGCGCTCGCCACCCCCGAGGGGGCGGGCGCCGCTCGCCTCGTGGTCGTGGGGCCGACGGGGGTCGGGGTGCCGGTCGA
>CAZPJF010000332.1:0-4192 GCA_964586095.1 uncultured Gemmatimonas sp.
TCTACCAGATGTACGGCTTCGGGCTGATCCGCGAGATGGAGCTGCACGCGGAGGCCGGGTTCCACCCGCTCAAGATCATCGAGCACTGCACCGGGAACGCGGCGAAGGTGATGGGTCTCGAGCAGCGGCTGGGCCGCGTGCGCGCGGGGTTCCTCGCGGACCTGATCGTGGTGGACGGCAACCCGCTGGAGGACCTGAAGGTGCTCTATCCCACGGGGACGACCCGGATCGTGGACGGGCGGTCGGTGCCGACGGGCGGCGTCGAGTGGACCGTGAAGGGGGGGACGCCGTACCACGGGGCGACGCTGATGCGGGACGTGAAGCAGATGGTCGATGAGGCGAGGGCGCGGCGCTGAAGCGGGGCGCGACGCGCGGGGGACGCGGGGAGGGGCGCATCGAGCGGGAGGGAGCGTGAGCGGGGACGAGGGGCGCAGGGCAGGGACCACGCGGGCAGGGACCACTTCGCAGGGGCCAACACGCATGCAATCACCGATCGGGCGTTCGTCCGCCGTGTGCCTCGCGGCGCTCGCGGCCTCCTTCCTTGGTGCCGCGCAGACGGCGGCGCAGGCGCGGACGGCGCCGCCGCCGGCGGCAGCGGT
The DNA here is from genome assembly GCA_964586095.1 of uncultured Gemmatimonas sp. GTDB lineage: Bacteria > Gemmatimonadota > Gemmatimonadetes > Gemmatimonadales > Gemmatimonadaceae > Pseudogemmatithrix. Next base: position 600 of record CAZPJF010000332.1, read on the forward strand.
GTCGCTGCCGCTGCGGCAATCGACGCTGGATGCGTCGGCGCGCGACCTCGCCTTCCGCGTGGAGCTCGATTCCACGTCGAACGGGCGATGGCTCGGCGGCGGGGTGACCGCGCCGCGGTGGAGTCCCGACGGGCAGTGGGCGTACTTCCAGTACGCGCTCGATCCCAAGCCGGTCCTCGTCGGCAACCAGCCCGATGACCCGTGGTGGCGCGTGTCGCGCGACGGGCGGCGCGTGGAGCCGGTGGAGCGCGCGGCGGCGCTCGCGGTGCCGCTGAACCCGCAGCACACGCGCGACGCGCGGCGCGCGGTCTGGTTCCATCGCGGCGAGCTGCGCTACTGGAAGCGCGGGCAGGCCGAGGCGAAGCTGCTCCTGGCCCGGCCCGACGCGATCAACCCGCAGTGGACGGCGGACGAGCGCGAGGTGCGCTGGATCGAGCAGAACAACCTCTGGGCGCTCGATCCCGAGAGCGGGACGCTGCGGCAGCTGACGCGCGCGCACCAGCAGCGCGACTCGGCGCGGGCGGACCGCGCGCGCGCGGAGCTGGTGCGGCAGCAGCTCGAGATCTTCGAGTTCGCGCGCAAGGGGAAGAGCGACCGCGACTCGCTCTACCGCCGGCAGGTGGCCGACCGCGCGCCGCAGCCGATCACGGTGCCGTTCAAGGAAGGGGAGACCATCGCCTCGCTCGAGGTGCCGGCGGGCGGGCGGTACGCCACCTTCGTGATCACACCGCGGGTCCAGACGACGCAGGTGACGTACAGCGACTATGTGAATGACTCGGGCTACGTGGTCACGAGGAACACGCGGCCCAAGGTGGGCGCGCCGGTGCCGGTGCGCCGCGCGATGATCGTGAAGGCGGACCCGTTCGCGACGCCCGACTCCGTGCAGGCGACGGCCGTGGAGATGGACACCGCGAAGTTCGGCGGCAAGCGGGTGACCGCCGTGCGCTCGCTCTGGAACGACCAGGGGACACGGTACGTGGTGGAGTTCCAGTCCCTCGACCACAAGGACCGCTGGATCGTGCTCGTCGATCCCGCGACCGGGAAGCACGAGCGCGTGCTGCACCACATCCATGATGATGCCTGGTTCGGCGGCGCCGGACAGGCGCAGGGGTGGCTCGGTCCCTCCTGGTTCGAGTTCCTGCCGGACGGCGAGACGCTCGCGCTCACCAGCGAGGAGACGGGATGGGCGCACCTGTACCTCGTGCGCACCGACGGCACGCGGCAGGCGCTCACGAGCGGGGAGTGGGAGATCCGGTCGATCGCGCGGTCCGGCGACGGCACGGCGTGGTGGATCACCGCGGGCGTGGAGCACCCGAACGAGCTGCACCTCTACGTGCTCCCGCTGCGCGGCGGCACGCTCGCGCGGATCGACGCGCTCGGCGAGGGGGAGATCCAGCCGGTGCCGTCGCCGGACGGGCAGGCCCTCGCCTTACGGTGGGGGACGCCCCTCGAGCTCACCGACCTCTACGTCCAGCCGCTCCGCGCGGGCGCGCCCGCCGCGCGGGTGACGCGCTCCGGCACCGACGCCTTCTACAGGATCGCCTGGCCGGCGAGCGAGTTCATCTCCTTCCCCGACGACAGGGGCAAGCCGGTGTACGCGCGCGTCTACAAGCCGCTCACGACGCACCCGAACCGGCCGGCGGTGATGGAGATCCACGGGGCGGGCTACGCGCAGGGGGTGCACAAGACCTTCGCCGGGTCGGGCGCGCACGGCGGTTCGCTCAACGCGCAGTACCTCGCCGCGCGCGGCGTCACCTACATGGTGCTCGACTACCGCGGCAGCGCGGGCTACGGGCGCGACATGCGCACCGACATCTATCGCACGATGGGCGACCGCGACGTGAAGAGCGCGGTGGCCGCGATCCCGGTGCTGCGGGAACGCTACGGCGTGAACCCAGCGAAGGTCGGGCTCTTCGGCTGCTCGTACGGCGGCTTCTTCACGCTCATGGCGCTGTTCCAGCACCCGGGCGTCTTCCAGGGCGGCGTGGCGCAGTGCTCGGTGACCGACTGGGCGCACTATAACCACGGCTACACGGCGCGCATCCTGAACGGGGCGCCGGTGGACGACACCACGGCCTACAAGGTGAGCTCGCCGATCTTCCACGCCGAGGGACTGCGCGACCGGCTGCAGCTCCAGCATGGCCTCGTGGACGGGAACGTGCAGTACCAGGACGCGGTGCGGCTGGTGCAGCGGCTCATGGAGCTCGGGAAGGACTTCGAGTTCGTGACCTACCCCATCGATGCGCATGGGTGGCAGACGCGCTGGGCGCGCCTCGACTCGCAGCGCCGGATGATGAAGCTCTGGGACGAGGTGCTCCTCAAGTGAGCTTCGCGCCCGGCCTCCTGCGCGGGAAGGCGATCCTCGTCACGGGCGGCGGCACCGGGCTCGGCCGTGCGATGGGGGAGCGCTTCCTCCAGCTGGGCGCGCGGCTCGCGATCGTCTCGCGGCGCGAGGCGGTGCTGCGCACGGCCGCCGACGAGATGATGGCGGCGTGCGGCGGCGAGGTGCTGCCGATCGCGTGCGACATCCGCGATGCCGACGCGGTGGAGCGCACGATCGACGCGGCGTGGGCGCACTTCGGGGGGCTCGACGGCCTGGTGAACAACGCCGCGGGCAACATCGCCGCACCGACCGAGCGGCTCTCGCACCGGGCGGTGGACTCGGTGCTGGGCATCGTGCTGCACGGGTCGATGTACTGCACGCTCGCCCTCGGGAAGCGCTGGCTCGCCGCGGGCCGCAAGGGGCGCGTGCTCTCGATCGTCACCAGCTACGCCGAGGGCGGCTCGGCGTACGTCGTACCGTCGGCCGCGGCCAAGGCGGGCGTGCTCGCCATGACGCGCTCGCTGGCGGTGGAGTGGGGACCGCGGGGCATCACCTGCAACGCGATCGCGCCGGGGCCGTTCCCCACGAAGGGCGCCTGGGACCGCCTGCTGCCGGACGCAGCGATCCTCGAGTCCGCGATCGACCGCATCCCCCTCCGGCGTGCGGGCCGGCCCGAGGAGCTGGCCGACCTCGCCGCGTACCTCATGGCGGACCTCTCCGAGTACATCAACGGCGACTGCATCACCATCGACGGCGGCGAGAAGCTCAAGGGCGGCGGCCAGTTCTCCTGGATGTCGCAGCTCACGCCGGCCCAGTGGGAAGCGCTCGAAGCCTCCGCGCGCGGCGCGACGAAGCGGGACCGCGAGTCATGAGCGCCGAAGGCACGGGGCACTGACGATGCCGGACCCCCGACTGCGGGAGTTCCGTGCCCTCATCGAGGAGCACGCGTTCCCCATGGAGCGCGAGTTCCTCTCGCGCCCGTTCCGCGCCCTGCTGCCGCGCCTGGCCGAGCTGCGGGCGGAGGTGCGGCGCCGCGGGCTCTGGGCCCCGCACCTGCCGCGCGCGCTGGGTGGCATGGGACTCTCGCTGCCCGAGTTCGCCGAGGTGAGCGCGGTGCTCGGCGAGAGCCCGATCGGGCACTACCTGTGCAACTGCAACGCGCCGGACATCGGCAACCAGGAGCTGCTGCTGGCGCACGGCACCGACGCGCAGCGGGAGCGGTGGCTCGCGCCGCTGGCGCGCGGCGAGATCCGCAGCTGCTTCGCGATGA
>CAZPJF010000333.1:0-4181 GCA_964586095.1 uncultured Gemmatimonas sp.
ATCGAGCGCCGCGCCGTCGAGCGCGAGCGCCCGGCGCGCGACCGCGGCCGCCGAGTCGTTGCGCTCCGCCTCGAGGTGCAGCCGCGCGACGAAGAGGTGCGCCGGCACGAGCCGCGGGTCGGCCGCGAGGGCCTCGCGCGCCTGCGCGAGCGCATCGCCCTGCCCCGTGAACTCCATCACGCGCGCCTGGCCGAGCAGCGCCCAGGCGTTGCGTGGGTCGCGGCGCAGCACCGCGGCGTACCCCGCCTGCGCGTCCGGCGCGTTGTACTTCTCGAGGAACAGGTCGGCCGCGCGCAGCGCCGCCTCGTGCAGCGACGAATCGGCGGCGGACGCCGCGTCGAACGCGGCCAGGGCGCGGCGCACCGCGTTCGGATCGCGCGCCGCACCCACCAGGTACGCGCGACCGGCCACGACACGGTCGCGCGCGGACCAGGCGGCGGCGCCGCGCTCATACTCCGCGACCAGCGCCGCCGCCTCGCGCTCGGCGGCGGCGCGATCGCCGCGCACGAGCGCGCGCTCGGCGGACTCCACGCGGGCGCCGCGGTCGCGGGTCGCCTGCGCCGCGACCGGGGCGCCGGCGGCGAGCAGCAGGGCGGCGAGCGCCGCGACGCGCGGGCTCCCGCTCACGGCCGCCCGCCCGCCGCACGGATCGCCTGCGTCTTCTCCGCGATCGCGACGAGCAGGCGCTCCAGCTCGCGCTCGTACTCCGCCGCGGGGAGCGCCGCCTTCCGGCCGCGCAGCCGCTCGAGCTCCTCCTCGAGGGCCTTCCGCTCGGCCACCAGCGCGACCACGCGCGGGTCGCCGCTCGCGGGCGCCGAGGCGTAGACCGTCCGCGCCGCGAGTACCGAATCGCTCACGAGCGCGTGCTCCGTGAGCATCCGCCGCTGGGTCTCATACGCCTTGGACGTCTCGCGCACCGCGAACGTGAACGATTCGAGCACCGTGAGCCGGCCGTCCTTGTCCGCGTCGGCGTCGCTGCTCACGAGCCCCCGCACGAAGTGCTCGGCGAAGAGCGACTCGTTGCGCTCGAAGGCGGTCCGCGTCGCGCTGATCACCACCCGCCCCGGGCCCCGCAGCTGCGGGACGAAGTCGCCGCTCGCGCTCGCCGCGACCACGAACACCACCGTCTGCCGCGCGAACCCCGCGATCCACGTCGTGTACTCGGCGGCGGTGGGGTCGGCCCCGGGGAGGTTCACCCGCGAGCCCGCCCCCTCGCCGCTCCCGTGGCCGATCAGCACCACCACGACGAGGTCGCCGGGCGAGACGCGGCCGGCGAGCGAGAGGAACGCACCCGCGACCGCGTCCTTGGTGGCGCGGCCGGCGATGCGCCGCGGGTCGCGCGCCGGGTCCTCGGCGAGCCAGATCAGGCTGGAGTCCGCGACGCGCCACTGACCGCGCGCGAGGTCGTGGAGCGCGGTGCCCTGCTCGTGGAATGCCGTGGAGTAGTTCGGTGCGCCACCGAGCCCGGTGACGACGAGCGCGTGGGTGCGCTGCGCGCGCACAGGCGGCGCGAGGAGGACCAGCCCCGCGAGCGGGACGCAGGCGAGCCTCCGGGCGCGCCCGACCGCCGGCCTCCCGACCCCATGCGACGCGCTCATGCGAGCCCCCGCGCCCGGCGGATGCCCCACTCGGCCCCGAGCAGCAGCGCCAGCACGAGGAAGACGATCGGCATGTCCCACAGGTCGAGCGCCTCCCGGACGGTCACGCCGCTCTCGGTGTAGGCGACGTCCTCGACGAGCCGGCCCGCCTCCGCGAGCGGGTAGTAGCGCCCGCCGGTCTCGTCGGCGATGCGGCGGAGCAGCGGTGCGCGCAGCTCCGCCTGCTCGACGTCGGCGCCCTGGTCGTCGGCCAGGAGCGCGGCCTCGGGACCGCGCGTGGTGTCGCGCGGCGTGCGCGCCTCGGCGGCCACGGCGTGCAGGCCGGCCTCCTCGGCCACGAAGCGGCCGACGTACGCGCCATCCTCCGTGAGCGACCAGTCGAGCGGCACCTCGGTCGTACGCCCGCTCGGCGAGGTGACCGTCGCCACGACGGAAGCGTCGTTCACATCATTGAACTGCTCGTCCGCCACGCGCACCCGAAGCTCGACCGGTTCGCCCGGCGCCACCCGTCCCGGGACGACCGCGGTCTCGACGCGCTCGGGACTCTCCTCGGTGAGCGTCCGCGCGAGCTGCCGCCAGAGCGTCACGTGCGTGAGGTCCTCGACGGCGATGTCATGGTGCATGCGCCAGAGCCAGGTGTCCTGCGCCGCGAGGATCGTCGCCGCGCCGCGCCCGAAGCGCTGCGTGGCGAGCATCGGTTCGTCGACGCTCTCCCCCTCGCGCCGCCCCGTGAGCCAGGCCGTGGCGCCGGGGCGCAACGAACCGAGGGCGTTCACCACGGTGAGGGGCGGCAGCGAATCCCACCGGCGCGCGGACGCGGTGTCCGAGGCCCGCAGCTGGAGCGCCGCCTGCGCGAGCCCGGCCGCCGTGGGCCGCACGCGGAGCTCGAGCGGGGCCGCCTCCTCGCCGCGCGGCGCGCGATCGAGCGCGACGGGCAGCACCTCGGCCAGCGGCGTGCCGCGGTAGCCTCCCTCCGCGAAGGCCGAGCGCCCGCCGAGGGCGAGCAGGCCCCCGCCGCGCTTGCTGACGAACTCGCCGAGCATGCGCAGCTGGTCGGGCGAGAAGAACGAGGCCTCGATGCTGCCGAGGATCAGCCCGCGGTACGCGAAGAGCTCCTCGCGGCTCGCCGGGAATCCGCCCGCGAGCTCCAGCGAGTCGCGCACGCCGAGACGGAGGAACTTCTGCTCGGCACTGCGGAGCAGCGCGACGAGCTGCAGCGCCGAGTCGGTGGCGATGGCACGGCGCACGAAGCCGAGCTCCGGCCGGGGCTCGCCTTCGACGTAGAGGATCCGGTCGGGGCCGGCGCGCACCTGCACCACGCCGTGCGCCTCGTTGTTCTCGGTGACCGTCTCGCGGTCGAGCGCCGCCGCGCGCACGCTGATGCGGTGCGTCCCGGGCGCGATCTCGGCGAGCCGGAGGCGCGCCCGCATCGACTCCTCGCGCGCGGGCAGCGTGACGACCTCGCTCGCGACGAGCCTGCCGTCCGCCTCGGCGGTGAGCGTGACGCGCTCCCCGGCCACGCCGCGCAGTCGCAGCGTGACGTCGGCGAGCAGGTTGGCGCCGGCGAGCGGCCGGGCCGGGAGCGCGACGCGCTCGATGGCCACGTCGCGCGCGAAGCGCTCGAGCCCCACGCCCACCGTGTGCACCGGGATGCGCCGCGCCCGCATCGCGAGCACGGCCGGCGCGAGGTCCCGGCCCCCGTTGTCGGCACCGTCGGTGGCGACGATCACGCCCGCCAGCGGCGTCCCGCTCAGCTCCTGCCGCACGCCATCGAGCGCGCTCGCGAGGTCGGTCCGGGTGCCGAGCGCGCGCAGTCCGCCCGCGCCACTCGCCGGCCGCACGTCGGCGGCGAAGCGGTAGAAACGCAGCGCGAACCGTTCGCCGAGCGCGCGCACGAGCGCGGCCGAGTCGGCGAAGGCCCGCTCCACGGCCGCGGCGCGCGTCCCGTCGCCCAGGTCGCGCAACGCCATCGACCGCGAGTCGTCGAGGAGGACCGCGAGGACGTTGCGCTGGGGCACCGCACTCGCGACGACGAGCGTGGGCCGGAGCAGGCAGGCGACGACGAGCCCCAGGGCGAGCGCGCGGAGCGTGCCCAGCGCGAGCCGGTGCGCGCGCGAGAGCCCGGTGACGCGCAGGTATCCCCAGCTGCTCACGAGCAGCACGACCGCCGCGGCGAGCGCGATCGCCCAGAGCGGGAGCACCGGCCCCCACACGACCTCGCCCCGCTCCCAGACCCGCGACGGATACTTGAAGAGGAGGGTGAGGACGGCGTCCATGGTCTCAGTGTACGCGGGCGAACGGGGAGGCGCTGGCCGGACGGGACGCGAATGTAGCGCCGGGCCCCGGGTGTCGCTTCAACGCCCGAGTCGGCATCTTCCGTTCGTACCCATCACCCTGTGGAGCGTTGCCTGGTGCGGATCGGGATGGAGGTGGCGGTCGTCGGCGGCGGGATCGCCGGACTCTCGGCGGCGTGGCGCCTGAGCGCACGCCACCGCGTCACGCTCCTCGAGCGCCATCCGGTCGCCGGCATGGACGCGCACTCGCTCGACCTCGAGCACGATGGCCGCACCTGGCGCATCGACG
>CAZPJF010000334.1:0-4178 GCA_964586095.1 uncultured Gemmatimonas sp.
TCGCGAAGCCCAAGCGGAAGCGATCGATCAGCGCGACATCGTTGAGGCCGCGCGACTCCAGATACGCGATCGCCTCGGGGCTCGTCGTGAGCGTCTCGTGGTAGTAGTCCACCACCTGTCGCAGCAGCGCCTGGTCATCGACGTCCACACGCGCGCCCTTCACCGAAGACACGAGCGGCGCCGTCGCCGGCGCGCGGCCCTCACGCGCGAGCAGCCACTCGACGGCGTGCCGGAAGCTCACCTTCTCGGTGCGCATCACCCAGTCGATCGCGCTCCCGCCCGCCTGGCAGGCGCCCAGGCAGTGCCACAGTCCCTTCGCCGGCGTCACCACCAAGCTCGGGCCGCGGTCTTCATGAAACGGGCAGCGCCCCACGAGATCGGCGCCGTGCCGCCGGAGGTCGACGCCGCTCGCCTGCACGAGCGCGACGAGATCCGTCTCGCGCTTCAGCCGTTCGAGCTCCGCGTCGGGGATCCGGGCCATGGCTGAAATCCTGTCAAGAGAGGACGGCGCCGAAATCACGGCTTGCGATCGTGCACGCCGATTGTACCATATTGGTACAGCACGGTCAAGCCGTCGGCCGATTATCGCGCGGCACCCCTTATCGTGGAGCGTTCCCAATGTCTCTTCTGTCCCTCCGCCCGCCACCCGTGCCGGCGGATCACGCCGGGAGTCCCGATGGACGCGAGTCAGCGATGAAGGAGCGGGCCGTGGATGGGTTCGGGGCACGCCTCGCCGCGCTGCGGCAGAGCCGCGGTCTCTCGCAGGAGGCGCTCGCGGCCGAGGTGGGCGTCTCGCGCCGCGTGATCGCGTACTACGAGGCCCGCGATGCGCAGCCACCGGGTGCGCTCCTCGGCACCCTCGCCCGCGCACTCAAGAGCTCGTCCGACGCGCTGCTCGGGCTCGCGCCGATTGCGCACAAGACCGCGCCCAAGACTGCGCGCCTCTTGAAGCGCCTGCAGCGCATCGAGGAGCTCCCACCCGCCGATCAGCGCGCCGTGCTCAAGCTCGTCGACGCGATGCTCGAGACGCGCCGCCGCTCCACTCCCACCGGGCGCAAGCGCCAGGCCAGCTGACGCGAGCGGCTGCTCCGCACGCGTCGCGCGTGCGGGCGTGATGCCGCGCGGTATCTTCACCACCGCACCCACTCGCACCCCACGGATACTCGGCCCTTGGCTTCCGGACGTCTCCCTGCTGTCGTCGCCCCCGCGCTGATGCGCTGGGCACGGACGACGGCTGGGCTCGATGTCGCCGCCGCCGCGAAGAAGCTGAAGGTCTCCTCCGCCGTGGTGGACGCGTGGGAAGCGGGCGACAAGCCGCCCTCGCTCGCACAGCTGCGCAAGATGGCCGTGGCCTACAAGCGGCCGTTGGCCGTCTTCTACCTGCCCGAGCCACCGCAGGGGTTCACTCCGCTGCGCGACTTCCGCACCCTCGACGGGAAGCGGCGCACGGTCGAGACCCCGCGCTTGGCGATCGAGACCCGCCGCGCCCACCAGCGCCGTGAGGCGGCGATCGAGCTCGCGCAGACCCTCGGAGAGGAGCCGGCGCGCTTCACGTTGGCCGCCAGCGTGGAGCAGGATCCCGCCGGCGTCGCCGGCGCGCTCCGCACGCTGCTCGAGGTCTCGCTCCCCGAGCAGTACGAATGGACCGATCAGTACGTCGCGCTCAATGCGTGGAAGCGGGCGGCCGAGCGCGCCGGCGTGCTCGTGTTCCAGACCGAGAGCCTGCCGACGAGTGAGGCGCGCGGCTTCTCGCTCGCGTTGTTCCCGCTGCCGGTCGTCGCGCTGAACTCGAAGGAGAGCCCGCGTGGCCGCATCTTCACGCTGATGCACGAGCTCGCGCACATCGCCCTCCGCTCGAGCGGCGTGTGCGACCTCCACGACGACAGTGCCTCGACGATCGAGACGGATCGCGTCGAGGTCTTCTGCAATCGCGTCGCCGGCGCGCTGCTCGTCCCGAGCGACTCGCTGGCCGACAGTCTCGCCGCATTGGAGCTCACCGCGGAGCGCGAGTGGGCCGATGCCGCGCTGCGCCGACTCGCCGACCGCTACTCGATCAGCACGGATGCGGCGTTGCGGGCGTTGGTCCTCGCCGGTCGCTACCCGGCCGAGCTCTACAGCAGTCGCCACACGGCATTCGTGACAGCCTGGGAGCGCGAGAAGACGAAGGGCGGGCCCGTGCCGTACTTCCGGCGCGCGCTCGGGTGGTCCGGGCGCCGCTTCGCGCGCATGGCGCTGAGTGCCTACGATGAGCAGCGCATCTCGAGTGCGGATCTCACGGAGTATCTGCGCGTGAAGATGCCGCAGGTCGAGCAGATCCGCACCGCGCTGCGGAAAGAAGACCTCGCCGAGTCTGCGTGACGCGCTACTCCTTCGACACCAGCGCGCTCTTGGATGCGTGGACCCGGAGCTATCCGCCGGATGTCTTCCCGCAGTTGTGGCGTGCGATCGAGGAAGGCATCGCCGCTGGACACTTCTTCGCCGCCGAGGAAGTGCGCGTGGAGATCACGAAGAAGGATGACAGCCTGCTCAAGTGGGCCAAGAAGCAGCGCGGCCTCTTCGTGGACCTCGATGCGCCGCAGCAGACGGCCGTCGCGGAAGTCCTGGCGCAGTTCCCGCGCCTCATCGACACCCGGAAGGGCCGCTCCGGTGCGGACCCGTTCGTCATCGCCCTCGCGCGCACGCGGGACGCCGTGGTCGTCACCGGCGAGAATGATGACGGCTCGCCGGACAAGCCGAAGATCCCGACGGTGTGTCGCTACTTCGGCATCCGCGCGATCAAGCCGCTCGACTTCATTCGCGAGAATCGCTGGGTCTTCGCGCATCGCAGCACGTAGCCCGGCGCCCGCTGCGCGGGCGAGCGGCCTGCGGCCGCCCACGATGCGCCCAAGACGACGCCGCCCGACCCGTTGAGGGGTCGGGCGGCGTCTGCTTCGTGCGTACCCTACCGGCGCCTAACAACCGTTGCTGCAGACGGCGGCTGCGCCGCCGCTGCAGAACGTGGTGTTAGGCCGTCAACTCCGGTAGCCAATCTCTTGTCGAACGACAATCCACGAGTCCCCCTGTCGTTGGAGGAACACAAATCGCTGAATGAATCGACCGTTCTTCGCATCGGATACGGCCACGATGACGCGGGCGAGGTCGGCCCCCCGGAACGACGGAGGCGATGCCACTAGTAGGCATCCTTCCACGCTTCCCGCATCACGCAGTACTCGTGTTGTATCCACGATCGTGAGGGACTGTCCGAGCGCGCCATCCTTGAGTATTCCGATGTCCTCAAGCCGGAGCGTTGACGGCGAAGACGGCACTCCGAAGCGCTCCGTCCTCCCGCGCACGCCATCCCCAAACTCTGTGTAGGGAGCTGGGTACAGCGATGCGAGTACACGAGCCGGGCGCGCAGCACAGAAGTCGGAGGCTTTCAGGGCCGCGTCAATCGCCGTCACGACGATTGACGCCTCCTCACAGTTCGCCGCGCCGCAGCGGAACATACTACCTGCGGACTGCGCCTCGCCTTCAACGGGTGTGAACGCGGTTGCCCATACCATGAGGGCGATCGCACAACGACTGGAGAAGGAGTGGAAATGAGTGGTCATTTGTTCTGCACCGGAGGCTTGTTGGCGTCCGGCGAGTTCTGGGTCTCCGCCGGCGGCGTGCTACAGTTTGCGATTGCCTGCTTTAGCTGATCCTTGGTCAATCGGCGATTGTACGGACTGCCCGCGTCAATCTGGTGATTCATAAGGTTCGACCGGTCTTGAACGTCATCAAGCTGCATCACATGCCCAAATTCGTGCCCTGCTCCGGTCCGGGCCACCTGAGGTCCTTGCCCCACCGGGACGCTCATTTGGCCACCAGCGAGATACCCCCTACTGCCTCCTTGGGCTCCAGATCGCCTCGTCGTAAACAGTTCGATGACCGGCGCATCTGTCGCGTCGAGATTCACGGTAATGTTCATCCCGTGTTTCCTTCCGCCCCACATCTGCTGAATCGCGGAGCGAACCCTTGTTGCGTCTGCTGGAGCGATGCCGGAGTCGTCGAGGTTTGCCTCGATCAGGACGTTATTGCCGTCGACGGTGACGCGAGGGCACAGCCCAAACGGATCCGAGAAATTGATCGGGTCCCCACCCGCGTATCCGTACAGATTGAGCCCGCCAGCCAGCCCAATGGGGTCCGGCTGCGTGAAC
>CAZPJF010000335.1:0-4130 GCA_964586095.1 uncultured Gemmatimonas sp.
CGCTACGTGATCGGCCGGATCGACATGACGAACCTGTACCAGGCGCAGAGCGAGAAGGACGCCGCGCTGCAGGGCTACCTGCAGGCGCTGCGCGGCTACTGGGTCGCGTACTACCGGCTGCGGCGCGTGACGATGTACGACTTCGCCGTGGGGAGCCCGCTGCGGTAGCGCCGCCAACGTTCGCCGCGCCCCGCGCGTTCCAGCTTCGTTGCGGCCGCCGCGCTTGCCGAGCGCGGGCGGCCGCGCGACCATCAGGGTGTCCGCGTCCGTCCCCACCCCCGCCGTCCATGGAACGCCGCCGCTTCCTCACCGACATCGCCCGGTACGCCGCCCTCTGCACCGTCGTGCCCGGCGACTGGCGCGTCACGAGCCGGCCGCGCTGGGCCGACGACCCCTTCACGCTCGGGGTCGCGAGCGGCGACCCCACCGCGAGCGGCGCGGTGCTGTGGACGCGGCTCGCGCCGCGCCCCTTCGAGCCCGAGGGCGGCATGCCCGGCGCGCGGCCGACCGTCGACTGGGAGGTCGCGGACGACGAGCGCTTCGCGCGGATCGTGCGCCGCGGCCGCTACTCCGCCGCGCCCGAGCTCGCCTACAGCGTGCACGTGGAGGTCGAGGGGCTCGCGCCCGACCGGTGGTACTTCTACCGCTTCCGGTCCGGCGATGCCGTGAGCCCCGTCGGGCGCGTGCGCACCACGCCCGCCGCCGGCGCCATGACGCCGCTCCGCTTCGGGGTCGCGAGCTGCCAGAACTACGAGCAGGGGCTCTTCACCGCGCTCGACCACCTCGCGCGCGAGCGCTGCGACCTCGTCACGCACCTCGGCGACTACATCTACGAGTACGGCACCCGCGCCGGCGCCGTGCGCGCGCACCATGGGTTCGAGGTGCGCACCGTCGAGCAGTACCGCACGCGCTACGCGCAGTACAAGCTCGATCCCATGCTGCAGGCCGCGCACGCCATGTGCCCCTGGCTCGTGACCTGGGACGACCACGAGGTCGACAACAACTACGCCGGCGAGGTCGGCGAGAACGGGATGGAGTCCGCGGAGCAGATGCGCGCGCGCCGGGCCGCGGGCTACCAGGCGTGGTGGGAGCACCAGCCCGTGCGCGTCCCGCGCGCCCGGTCGTGGGCCGACCTCGACATCCGCCGGACCACCGACTGGGGCGCGCTGGCCCGGCTCTGGATGCTCGACACGCGGCAGTACCGCGACGACCAGGCCTGCGGCGACGGCGCGCGCGTCGTGCCCTGCGGCGCCTGGGCCAACCCCTCGCGCTCGCTGCTGGGGCGGAGGCAGGAGGAGTGGCTCTACGCGGGCCTCGGCCGGTCCCGCGCGCGCTGGGAGGTGCTCGGGCAGCAGGTGATGGTGGCGCCGTTCGACGACCGCCCGGGCCCCGAGGTCCGTGTGCACATGGACAACTGGAGCGGCTACCCCGCCAACCGCGACCGCCTGCTCGACGCGATCGCGAAGCACGCGGCCAACCGCACGGTGGTCCTCACCGGCGACATCCACTCCAACTGGGTGAACGAGCTCAAGGCCGGCTTCGCGCGGCCCGACCGCCCGACGGTCGCGGCCGAGTTCGTGGGGACGTCGATCGCGTCGGGCGGCGACGGCAGCGACGCGTGGGAACAGGTCCCGGACGCGATGCGGGAGAATCCCCACCTCAAGTGGCACACGGCGCGGCGTGGCTACATGGTGTGCGAGGTCGGCACCGACGCGTGGACCACCGAGTATCGCGAGGTGCCCTACGTTGAGCGCCCCGGCGCGCCGGTCACCACGGCGTCGCGCTGGCGCGTGGAGCACGGCCGGCCCGGCCTCACGCGCCTCTGATGCGGCCGCTGCGCGTCGTCGCGTGGGGGCTCGCCCTCGTGGTGCTGCTGCACGCCATCGCGACCTACGGGCTGCTGCCCGAGCGGATCCCGGTCCACCTGGGACTCGACGGGATGCCCGACCGCTTCGCCGACCGCTCGCTCGCCAAGTGGCTCCTGCTGCCGCTGCTGCTGCTCGTGCTGCAGGCCCTCTTCGAGTTCCTCGCGCGCGTGATCGTCCGGCGGCCCGACCTCGTGAACATCCCGGACAAGGAACGCTACGTCGCGCTGCCGCCGCGGTGGCGCGCGGGCGCGGACGCCGCGGTGGTGATGCTGCTCGACGCCACGCGCTGCGGCCTCGGCCTCGTCCTCGGGATGGTGCAGTGGCACCTCACGCAGATCGCACTCGGGGGCACGCCGGTGCCGCAGGTCGTCGTCCTGCTCGCCCCCATGGCGTTGACCGTCGTGCTGCTCCTCCACGTCGCCCGCATCACCAGCGCCGTGGACGCCTCGCACCGGGAGTGGGTCGCCGCGGGCTCGCCGCGGGAGTGACGGCGGCGGGCGGCGCCGGCCGCCCGCGCCGCCCGCGCGCGGTCATGCCGCGCGCCCCGGACGCCCACGCTCACTCGAACGTGAGCTGGATCCCCGTGGTGAAGAGCTTGTCGACCTCGGAGAACCCCGGCTGCGGCAGGTTGTCGTAGCGGATCACGTACGAGAGCTTGAGCCCGATCCGCTGCGACAGCGGCGCCACCACCGACGACTCGGTGTTGATGCGCCAGTCCTCCGTCGCCTTCAGGTTCGGGATCCACTCCACGTTCTGCTGGAAGTACGCGGCCGGCGTGAAGCCATGGCGCCAGCTCATCGCGCCGCGCGCGGACGGGAAGTTCTCCTGCACGCCGTCGGTGCCGATCTGCTGCGTCACGCTGCCGCCGCCCTCGATGCGCACGGTATCGCGCGCGGCGGCGAGGAGCCGCGCCGCGATGCCCGCCTGCTCCTCGAACCGCCGCTCGATGCCGGCGAACGTGTTGCGGTCGAACCCCACGCCCACGAAGAGCGCGAGCACCTTGTCGATCTTGTAGTCGCCGCGGACGTTGGCGCGCAGGTTGTTGGTGTTCACCGTGTCGCGCTGCTTGCCGTACACGAGCGCGAACCCCTGCTGCAGCGTGAGCCGCCCGCGCTCCTGCGTGAGCTTCTCGCCCACGTTCATCGTGGTGACCTGCGTGTTGCCGCTGGTCTGCACGAAGCCGAAGTCGGCGGTGAGCTTGGTGATGACGGCCGGCGGGGCGGCCGCCTGCTGCGCGGCGGCGGGGACGGACACCGCGGCCGCGAGGGCGGACGCGACGAGCGCGCGGCGGGCGCGCAGGACGGGACGGGACATCGCTCGGTCGGGAGAGGGGTGAGCCGGAAACTTAGCGGCGCGCTCCGCTGGCGGTGAGGCGCGGCTCGGCGTAGCGTGAGGCCCATCCTCCCGCCCCCGACGCCCGTGCCCTCGCTCTACGACGCCGACCGCCGCACCGAGCTCGTCGCCCGCCTCGCGCACCTCACGCCGGACCGCGCCGCCCGGTGGGGACGGTTCACCGCGCCGCAGATGGTCACGCACGTCATCGAGGCGCTGCGCATGGCCACCGGCGAGCTCCACGTGCCGCCGCATCCGCTGCCGCTCCAGTTCCTCCTGCGTCCGCTCATGATCCACGTCCTCCCGTTCCCCAAGGGCGCCCCGACCGCGCGGCAGCTCCTCGCGCGCGTCCCCGCCTCGTGGGCCGACGACGTGGCCACGCTGCGCGCCTGCATCGAGGCGGTCCGTGCCCCCGCGCCGGGCACGCCGCTCCCCGCACATCCGGCCTTCGGCCCCATGAGCGCCCGCGACTGGGGGGCCCTCATGTACAAGCACACCGACCACCACTTCCGCCAGTTCGCGATCTGACCCTCCGGCCCTCCCCACCATGCGCGCCATCGGCCTCTCCGTCGCCCCGCTCCTCGTCCTCGCCGCCTGCGTCACGCAGGACCGCACGCCGATCCCCGCCGCCGACCTCAGCTGCTTCGGCAGCCGCGTGCTCTCGTTCCAGGACCTCATGGCCGAGGTCGTGATCCCCGCGGGGGAGGACTGCTCGGCGGGCTCCTTCCGCGTGGTCTTCACGCGCGGCGCCGACACGCTCGCGACCCTCACCGAGACGCGCGAGGGCACGGTGGGCTTCATCGGGACCGCCGACGTGGACGGCGACGGGCGCGGCGAGTTCTTCGTGTCGACCACCGGCCTCACCGACGAGCGCCGCGGCGCGCTCTACGCGTTCACCGAGGACTCCATCGGCATCGCACGGATGGAGCT
>CAZPJF010000336.1:0-4102 GCA_964586095.1 uncultured Gemmatimonas sp.
GGCGCGCATCGCCTTCACGAGGTCGCCGGTCATGCGGGTGAAGGCGAGCAGCTCGGGCACGCGCAGCCGCGTGAGCGGTTCGATGATCTCGAACACGTCCCCCCCGGAGCAGAAGTTCCCGCCGGCGCCCGTGAGCACCACCGCGCGCACGTCGCTGGCGTACGCGAGGTCGCGGAAGAGGTCGCGCAGCTCGGCGTACGACTCGAAGGTGAGCGGGTTCTTCCGCTCCGGACGCGCGAGCGTCACGATCGCCACGCGGTCGTCGTGCGCGGTGGACCAGCCGAAGTGCGTGAAGGTGCGTCGCGCCACCGGGTGGCGCATCGCGGACATCGCGTCGGGCGAGGACATCAGGCGGACCTCGGGTGGGTGAGGCGTTGCTTCACGGTGCCCAGCAGGGCATGCAGCTGCCGCCGCTCCACGGGTCCGAGCCCGTCGAGGCAGGCGACGATGAGCGTCTCGTGCCGGCGCGCCATGGTCGCGAAGTGGCGGCGCCCGGCCGCGGTGAGCCGCACGAGCGTGGCCCGCCGGTCCTCGGGCGACGGCCGGCGGCGCACCAGCCCCTCCGCTTCCAGCGCATCGACGAGCCAGGTGGCGTTCCCGTTGGTCGTGAGCGTGCGCTCCGAGAGCTCGCCCATGCGCATCCCGTCGGGCGCGCGGTCGAGCTGCGCGAGCACGTCGAAGCGGGCGAGCGACGATCCGAACTCGCGCTTGAGCATCTGGTCGACCAGCCGCTGGATCATGGTGGTGCAGGTGAAGAGGCGCAGCCAGAGCCGCAGCATCTCGTGGTCGTCGTGCTGGAGCCGCGCCTCCGGATCGCGTGCGGGGGCCGTCATGCGGGACTCCCCATCACCGCCCGCGCCTCGCCGGTCACGGCGCAGTCGGGGCCGGCGAAGGCGAGCACCGCCTCCGCCACCTCGTCCACCGTCGCGAGCCGCGACTGCCCGGCATCGCGCAGGATCGTCGCCAGCGCCTGCGCGGGCGCGATGCCGGTCTTCTGCGTCACGCGGGCGATCGCCGCGCTCACCATCTCGGTGTCGGTGTAGCCCGGGCAGACCGCGTTCACGAGCACGCCCCTGGCCCGGAACTCCACCGCGAGGGCGCGCGTGAGCCCGACCTCCGCGTGCTTGGCCGCGGTGTACGCCGCGATGTACGGGCCGCCGGCGAGCCCGGCGACGCTCGCGACGTTCACGATGCGGCCGCGCCCCTTGGCGATCATGCCGGGCAGCACCGCCTGCGCCGCGTGCACGGGCGCCATCAGGTGCATCGCCAGCATCCGCGCGAACACCGCGTCGTCGCTCTTGAGGAACGGGACCGTCTCCGCGGTGCCCGCGTTGTTCACGAGGACGTCGACGGGGCCGAGGGCGGCGACCGCGTCGTCGATCGCGCGCCGGAGCGCCGCGGCGTCGGTGACGTCGGCCGCGACGACGGCGGTGCGGACCCCGAGGTCCGCGAGCTCGCGCGCGAGCGGCTCGGCGCTCGCCGGCGCGCGGACGAGGAGGGAGACGTCGGCGCCCGCGCGCGCGAGGCGGCGCGCGATCGCCGCGCCGATGCCGCGGTTGGCGCCCGTCACGAGCGCATGCTGTCCCTGCAGCGGACTCACGTCAGTTCACCCGTGGGTGGGGCGGTCGGCGCCTGCGCGGCGCGCTCACGTTCCATGAGGCGGTCGAGCTGCTGCTTGGCCGCGCGGTACTGCGGCGGCCAGAGCGGCGCGGCCGCGCCGTAGCCGAGCTTCGCCGACTCGACCAGCAGCCAGGCCGGGTTCGCCAGGTGCGGCCGCCCGATCGCCACGAGGTCGGCGCGCCCCGACGCGATGATGCCGTTCGCCTGGTCGGCGTCGGTGATGGCGCCGACGCCGATGGTCGCGATCCCCGCCTCCTGCCGCACCCGGTCGGCGAACGGCGTCTGCCACATCCGGCCGAACACGGGACGCTCCTCCTTGACCACCTGGCCCGCGGAGACGTCGATCAGGTCGGCGCCCGCGTCGCGGAAGAGCCGCGCGATCGCGACCGCCTCGTCGGCCGTGTTCCCGCCCGCATGCCAGTCGTGCGCCGAGATGCGCACCGACATCGGCCGGTCCGCCGGCCAGGCCGCGCGCAGTGCGGCGAAGACCTCGAGCGGGAAGCGCGCGCGCGCCTCGAGTGTGCCGCCGTACGCGTCGGTGCGCCGGTTGGTGAGCGGCGACAGGAACGCGCTCAGGAGGTACCCGTGGGCGCAGTGCAGCTCGAGCCAGTCGAAGCCGGCCGCCGCGCCCAGGCGCGTGGCGTGCACGAACTCCTCGCGCACGCGGTCCATGTCGGCGCGGGTCATCGCGCGCGCGCGCTGCGAGATCCCCACGAGGTACTCGGTCTCGCTCGGCGCGATGAGCGGCCAGTTGCCGTCGGGGAGCGGGAGGTCGATCCCCTCCCACATCTGCTTGGTCGAGCCCTTGGCGCCGGCGTGGCCGAGCTGGAGCCCGATGCGCGCCGGCGTCCATTCGTGGACGTAGCGGACGATCCGCGCCCACGCGTCGCGGTGCGCGTCCGTCCAGAGCCCGGGGCACCAGGGGGTGATGCGCGCGTCGGCGGCCGGGCAGGTCATCTCGGTCATCACGAGCCCCGCCCCGCCGCTCGCGCGCGCGCCGAGGTGCACCAAGTGCCAGTCGCTCGGCGTGCCGTCGGGAAGGGCCGAGTACTGCGCCATCGGCGAGACGACCACGCGGTTGGGGAGCGTGCAGCCGCGCACTCGGAACGGCGTGAGGAGCGGGGGCGGCGCGGGGGCCTCGGCTCGCGCCGGCGTCACGGGCGGCCCGTCCGGCGCCGCGCCCGCGCGCCCCGCGAACCAGCGCTCGAACGCCGCGACGTACGCCGCGTCGCGCTGCCGCAGGTTCTCGTGCGAGATCCGCTGCGAGCGCGTCAGCAGCGAGTACGCGAACTGCTCCGGGGCCAGCGTGGCGTAGCGGTCCACGTGCTCGAACCATTCGGTGCTGTTCCGCGCCGCGTTCTGCAGCTTGAGCACCTCCACGCGCCGTTCCGCCTGGTAGGCCTCGAGCGCGGCCGGCCGGGACGTCGGATGCGCCGCGATCGCCCGGTCGAGCGCGATCGCGTCCTCGAGCGCGAGCTTGCTCCCGGAGCCGATGGAGAAGTGGGCCGTGTGCGCCGCGTCCCCGAGCAGGACGATGGCGACGCTCCCCTCCGTCGAGGGCAGCTCATGCACCCAGGTGCCGCAGGTCACGCGCGGGAAGCGGATCCACTGCGCCGAGCCGCGCAGGTGCGCCGCGTTGTTCAGCAGCGGCGCGCCGCCCAGCCGGTCGGCGAAGAGCCGCTCGCAGAACGCGATCGACCCGGCGGGGTCGAGGCGGTCGAGCCCGGCGCGCTCCCACACCGCCTGCGGCGTCTCGACGATGAAGGTGCTCGTCTCGCCGTCGAACTGGTACGCGTGCGCCTGGAACCACCCGTGCGGCGTCTCGACGAAGTCGAAGGTGAAGGCGTCGAACCGGCGCGGCGTCCCGAGCCAGGTGTAGCGGCAGTGGCGCAGGTCGGTCTCGGGGCGGAACGCCGCGGCGAAGCGCTCGCGGATGCGGCTGTTGATGCCGTCGGCGGCGATCACCAGGTCGAACGCCTCGCGCGCGAGCAGGGCCTCGAGGTCGGCGTCGGTCTCGGTCTCGAACCGGAGCACCACGCCGAGCGCGGCGCAGCGCCCCTGCAGGATGCGCAGCATCGTCTTGCGGCTGATGCCGCTGAAGCCGTGGCCGCCCGAGCGGATGGCGCGGCCGCGGAAGTGCACCTCGATGTCGTCCCAGTGGTGCAGGGCGCGCGTGATCGCGTCCGCGCTCTCGGGGTCCGCGGTGCGGAGGTTCGCGACGGTCTGGTCCGAGAGGACGACGCCCCAGCCGAAGGTGTCGTCGGGGCGGTTCCGCTCGCGGACCTCCACGTGGACCTCCGGCCGGCGCCGCTTGAGCAGCAGTGCCGCGTAGAGCCCGCCAGGACCACCACCGACGACGAGGACGCGCACCCGCGCTCCGAGGGAGGGACGGCGCAAGTGTACGGCCGAATGCTTCAAGATTCAAGGAAGCCGCGGCGCGGGCCGCCGACCGGGCCGCCGACCGGGGCGGCGGGGAGGGGGG
>CAZPJF010000337.1:0-4101 GCA_964586095.1 uncultured Gemmatimonas sp.
AGCGACGTGATCAGGCCGATGTTCGGGCCTTCCGGCGTCTCGATGGGGCACATGCGCCCGTACTGCGAGTAGTGCACGTCGCGGACCTCGAAGCCCGCGCGCTCGCGCGTCAGGCCGCCGGGGCCGAGCGCCGAGAGGCGCCGCTTGTGCGTGAGCTCCGCGAGCGGGTTCGTCTGGTCCATGAACTGCGAGAGCTGCGACGAGCCGAAGAACGCCTGGATCACCGCCGAGACGGTGCGGGCGTTCACCAGGTCGTCGAGCGAGATCTTCTCGCTGTCCTGGTTGATGCTCATCCGCTCCTTGACCAGCCGCGCCATGCGCGAGAGGCCCACCGAGAACTGGTTGGCGATGAGCTCGCCCACCGAGCGGATGCGGCGGTTGCCGAGGTGGTCGATGTCGTCGACGTGCCCGCGCCCCTCGTGCAGCTCCACGAGGTAGCGGATGATCGCGATGAAGTCCTCGGTCGTGAGGACGGTGTGCCCGGCCGGCGTGTTGAGCCCGAGGCGCTGGTTGATCTTGTAGCGCCCCACCCGGCCCAGGTCGTACCGCTTGGGCGAGAAGAAGAGCCGCTCGAGCGCCTGCTTCGCCGTCTCCTTGTTCGGGGCGTCGCCCGGCCGGAGCAGCGAGTAGATCTGCTTGAGCGCCTCGTCCTCGGACTTCGTCGGGTCCTTGGCGAGCGTGTTCTTGATGAGCATCGACTCCGCGCGCCCGGAGGCGACGAAGCACGACACCTTGGTGATCTCGGCCTTCCGGAGCCGCTTCACGAGCGTGACGTTGAGCGTCTGGCCCGCCTCGGCCAGCACCTCGCCGTCCTCCGGGTTCACGACGTCCATCGCCAGCGTGCGCGGCGACGGGCGCTCCTCGCGCTCGAACGCGTCGAGCTCGTCGCGCAGGTCGACCGACTGGTACGACGCGAACACCTTGATCCGGTCGATCTTCTGCCGGCGGAGGCGGTTGTACACCTCCTCGGTCAGCTCGTCGCCCTCCTTGACGAGCAGGTTCGCCTCGGCGCGCTCGCGCTCCGCGCGCGCCTTCTTCGTCTTCGCCTTCGGGGCGTCCTCGGCGGTCGCCTCGCCCGGCAGCTCGACCGCCTCGGCGATGATCGCGCCGATCACCTCGCGGTCGCGCCCTTCCTTGCGCTTGGTGAGGTCGAGCTCGCGGACGCCGAAGAAGAGGCGGTAGATGTCCGCGTTGTTCCCGTAGCCGAACGCGCGCAGCAGCGCGGTGGCCGGGAACTTCTTCTTCTTGTCGATGTGCACGAAGACGACGTCATGGATGTCGACCGTGAACTCGACCCACGAGCCGCGGAACGGGATGATGCGCGACGAGATGAGGCGCTGCCCGTTCGGGTGCGTCGACTCCTCGAAGACCACGCCCGGGGAGCGGTGCAGCTGGCTGACGATGACGCGCTCGGCCCCGTTGATCACGAAGGTGCCGAGGTTGGTCAGCAGCGGCAGCTCGCCGAGGTAGACCTCCTTCTCGATCTGGTTCTTGACGCGCTTCTTCTTCTCGTCGGCCGGGTTCTCCTCGAACACGGTGAGGACGAGCGTCGCCTTGAGGGGCGCCGAGTAGGTCATGTCGCGCTCGATGCACTCCTCGACCGAGTACTTCGGCTCGCCGAGGGTGTAGCGCTTGAAGTCCAGCGAGAAGTTCTCGTGGACGTCGGTGATCGGGAACAGGTCCTTGAAGACCCGCTCGAGCCCCACGTCCTCGCGGTCATGGGCCGCGGCGTCGAGCTGGAGGAGCGATTCGAAGGCCTGCGTCTGGATGTCGAGCAGATGGGGCATGCCCATGCCGTGCTCGAGCTTTCCGAAGGAGATCTGCGTGATCATGGCCACCCGGGGACGAACCCGTTGAACGCCTGCGAACAGGCGAAAACCGCCTCGTCCCCGCCCGGTGGTGTCCGGGAGGAGCGAGGCGAAAGGAGCTTCAGTTGTGCAGCGGGAGGAGCTGGCGGAGCGTGGAGCGCATCAATCGAGGCCCAAGTGAGGGAGAAGGTGGAGCGGGGCGGCCGACGCGAGGCCGGCCGCACCCGGACCCCTCCTGCCTTACTTGACCTCGACGACGGCGCCCTCGGCCTCGAGCTTGGCCTTGATGGTCGCGGCCTCGTCCTTCGAGACGCCGGCCTTCAGCGTCTGCGGCGCGCCGTCCACCATGTCCTTCGCCTCCTTCAGGCCCAGGCCGGTGAGCTCGCGCACCACCTTGATGACCTGGATCTTCTTCGCGCCGGCCTCCTTGAGGATGACGTCGAACTCCGTCTTCTCCTCGGCCGCCGCCGCGCCGCCACCCGCCCCGCCACCCGCCGGCGCGCCCGCGGCCACCGCCGCGATGGTGACGTTGAACTTCGTCTTGAACGCCTCGATCAGGTCCGCGAGCTCGATGACCGACATGTTGCCGATCGCCTCGAGGATCTCGTCCTTGCTCAGGGTCGCGTTAGCCATTGTTCCGTTCTCCAAGTGTGTTCCCCCAGGGCAGCCCTGGGGCGTTTGTGATCAGGCAGACGCCTGGGGGATCAGTTCGAACCTTCGAGTTGCGTCTTCCGGGCGTCGAGCGCGAGGGCGAACATCATGAGCACCGAGTTGAACGTGCCCACGAGGATCGACAGCGCCTCGTCGCGCGTCGGCAGCGACGCGAGCTTCTTGACCGTCGCCTCGTCGATGACGGCGCCCTCGTAGAGGCCGCCCTTCACCGCCGGACGCGCATCGTTCTCCTTCGCGAAGTCGGTGAGGACCTTCGCGGCGGTGATCGCGTCCTTCGCGACCACCACGCCGGTCGGGCCCTTCAGCTTCTGGCCCGTGAGCCCGGCCTCGTTCACCGCCCGCAGCGCGAGGGTGTTCTTGATGACCACGTACTCCACGCCGGCCTTGCGGAACCGGCGGCGGAGGTCGGTCATCCGCTTCACGTTGAGCCCCGTGAAGTCGGTGTAGATGACCCCGGCGGCGCCATCGAGCTTGGCCTTCAGCTCGGCGACGAGCTGGTCCTTGTCGGAACGCTTCATCGTCGGGTTACCGGTAGGGGTTGGTGTCGATGCGCACGCCGGGGCCCATGGTGCTGGACACCGCGACGGTCCTCACGTACACGCCCTTCGCCGCAGCCGGCTTGGAGCGGATGATCTGGTCCATGAACGCCGAGAAGTTCGTCTCGAGCGCGTCGAGCCCGAACGAGACCTTGCCGATCGGGGCCTGGA
Source organism: uncultured Gemmatimonas sp. (assembly GCA_964586095.1). Taxonomy (GTDB): domain Bacteria; phylum Gemmatimonadota; class Gemmatimonadetes; order Gemmatimonadales; family Gemmatimonadaceae; genus Pseudogemmatithrix. The sequence goes on from CAZPJF010000337.1 coordinate 3,188, forward strand.
CGTTGCCGGCCTTGTCGACCCGGAACTCGATCTTGCCCGCCTTCGTCTCCTTCACCGCGCGCGCGACGTCGAACGTCACCGTCCCGGCCTTCGGGTTCGGCATGAGCCCGCGCGGCCCGAGCACGCGGCCGAGCTGGCCCACCTGCCCCATCTGGTCCGGCGTCGCGATCATGACGTCGAACTCGGTCCAGCCGTCCTTGATCTTCTGGACGTACTCGGCGCCGACGTAGTCGGCGCCCGCGGCCTCCGCCTCCTTCGCCTTCTCGCCGACGGCGATGACGAGGACGCGGACCGGCTTGCCGGTGCCGGCGGGGAGGACGACCGTCCCGCGCACGACCTGGTCGGCGTGGCGCGGGTCGACGCCGAGGCGCACCGCCACCTCGACCGTCTCGTCGAACTTGGCGTACGCCGCGCTCTTCACGAGCTCGAGCGCCGCCTTCGGGGCGAACTGCGTGTCGGCGGCGACCTTCGCCGCGGCCGCACGGTACTTCTTGCCATGCGTCTTCATGCCTTCACCTCCACGCCCATCGAGCGGGCGGCCCCGGCGATCATCGCCATGGCCGACTCGAGCGAGTCGCAGTTGAGGTCGGGCATCTTGAGTTCGGCGATCTTCCGGACCTGCGCCTGGGTGATCGAGCCGACCTTGTTGCGGTTCGGCTGACCCGAGCCCTTCTCGATACCAGCTTCCTTCTTCACGAGGAACGCCGCGGGCGGCGTCTTCAGGATGAAGGAGAAGGACTTGTCGGCATAGATCGTGATCTCGACCGGGAGGATCGCATCCTGGCCCTGCGTCCGAGCGTTGAACTCTTTGCAGAACGCCATGATGTTGATCCCCTGCGGCCCGAGCGCGGTGCCGACGGGCGGGGCCGGATTCGCCTTGCCTGCAGGGATCTGCAGCTTGACGAAACCGGTGA
>CAZPJF010000338.1:0-4084 GCA_964586095.1 uncultured Gemmatimonas sp.
CTGGCAGCTCTCGGTGAGCGGGTACGCGGCCATCCTCGTCGCCGGCCGCGTGGGCCGGCGGCTGCCCGAGGGGCTCGACGGCTGGCGACGGACGCTGGCGCGCGAGCTGATCGCCGGCACGCTCAGCACGCTCGCCACGGCGCCCCTCGTCGCGTGGCACTTCGGCCGGCTCTCCCTCGTCGCACCGGTGAGCAACCTCGCCGCCGGTCCGATCATCGCGCTGCTGCAGCCGGCGCTCTTCGTGGCGATGCTGGTGCCCGAGGCGCTCGGTGCGGCCTTCGTGGTCGATGCCGCGCGTCCGTTGCTCCGCGCCATGGACGCCGTGGCGGCGGTGGCGGCACGGCTCCCCGGTGCGGCGGTGGTGGTCGCGCCCACCCTGCCGGCCGCCCTGCTCGCGGCGTTCGCGACGGTCGCGCTCCTCGTCGCGGGCTGGAGCCGCGCGTGGGCCCGGCCGCTCATGCTGGCCCTCGGCGCGGCGGCCCTGCTGGCGTGGGTGCCCGATCCGCGCGCACCGCGCCTCGGGGCCGGCGGGGTGGAACTGCACCTGATCGACGTGGGCCAGGGCGACGCGATCGCGCTCCGCTCGCCGCGCGGCCGCTGGGTGCTCGTGGACGCCGGCCGCAGCTGGAGCCGCGGCGACGCCGGTCGCGCGACGGTGATCCCGTACCTGCGACGCCGTGGCGGGCCGCTCGCGCTGCTCATCCTCACGCATCCGCACGCGGATCACATCGGCGGCGCGGCGAGCGTGGTGCGCGCCTTGCGACCCGGCGAGTTGCGGGACGCCGCGTTCGTCGCCGGGAGCGAGGACTACCGGCGGCTGCTGCGGACGGCGGCCGAGTCGGGGACGCGATGGCAGCGCGTGCGGCCGGGGGAGGTGCTCGACGTCGACGGTCTCGAGCTCGAGTTCCTCGCGCCGGACTCGGCGTGGACCGCCGGGCTCGGCGACCCGAACGAGGCGAGCACGGTGGTGCGCGCGCGCTACGGCGAGGTGCGCTTCCTCCTCACCGGCGACGCCGAGGCGGCGGAGGAGGCTTGGCTCCTGTCGAACCAGCGCGACCGCCTTGCCGCGGACGTCCTGAAGGCCGCGCATCACGGCTCGTCCACCAGCAGCGGCGCGGCGTTCGTCGACGCGGTCGCGCCGCGTCTCGCGCTCGTGTCGGTGGGGCGGGAGAACCGCTATGGACACCCCAGCGCGGCGGTCCTCGAGCGGCTGGCCGCGCGCGGCACCCTGGTCCTGCGTACCGACCAGCTGGGGTCGGTGGTCCTCCGCACCGACGGGCGGCGGATCGAGGCCGAGGCGGCCGGCGCGCGCTGGGCGGTGGCACGGCCATTGCCCGTGCCCCGGTAAGGCCGTCACCTTTCCCCGCGATCCACCCACCCGCCCTCGGAGCCACGCGTCGTGGTCAAGAACACCAGCACCTCCGTCGTCACCATCGAGCGGTTCATCATCGAGCAGGAGCGCGAGCACCCGCACGCGACCGGTGCCCTCTCCGGCATCCTCGGCGACCTCGCCGTCTCGGCCAAGATGATCGCCAGCAAGGTCCGCCTCGCCGGCCTCGCCGACGTCCTCGGCGCCGAGGGCACGCAGAACGTGCAGGGCGAGACCCAGCAGAAGCTCGACGTGATCGCCGACGACATCATCTTCAAGGCGATGGACCATGGCGGCCGCCTCTGCGCGATGGCGTCGGAGGAGCGGGAGTCCATCATCCCCATCCCCGACCAGTTCAAGAAGGGGAACTACGTCCTGCTCTTCGACCCGCTCGACGGGTCATCGAACATCGACGTGAACGTGCCGGTGGGCACGATCTTCTCGGTCCTGCGCCGCGTCACCAAGGGGCATGGCCCGGGCACGATGGAGGACCTCCTGCAGCCGGGCTACAAGCAGGTCGCGGCCGGGTACGTCGTCTACGGCTCGTCGACGATGTTCGTGTACACGACGGGGCAGGGCGCGCACGGCTTCACGCTCGACCCCTCCATCGGCGAGTTCCTCCTCTCGCACCCGCACATCCGGATCCCCGAGCACGGCCGCTACCTCTCCGTGAACGAGGCGTACGAGCAGTACTGGGCCGAGAACGTGAAGGCGCTCATCCGGCGCTACCGCGGGATGGACGGGAAGCGCGAGGCGATGAACGTGCGCTACATCGGCTCGCTGGTCGCGGACTTCCACCGCAACCTGCTCGGCGGCGGGCTCTTCGCGTACCCGGCCAACCGCAAGAGCCCGCAGGGGAAGCTGCGCCTCCTCTACGAGTGCAACCCGCTCGCCTGGATCTGCGAGCAGGCCGGGGGCGCGGCGATCGACGGCCAGCGGCGCATCCTCGACGTGCAGCCCGCCGAGCTGCACCAGCGCTCGCCCTACTACATTGGGTCCAAGGCCGACGTCGCGATCGCGCAGGAGATGCTCGCGCCGTCCTGATCACCCGGTGGGTGCGGCGCGCCGTTGCCGGCGGCGCGCCGCACGCGACCGCCCTCCCGACCGCCCGCGCGACCACCTCGCATGTCCGACCGCCCCTCCCGCCCGCCCGCCGACGAACGCCTCTCGCCGTCGGGGATCCCCATCGCGCCGGTCTACCGTCCGGCGGACGGCGCCGTGCCCGCGTCGCTCGGCGAGCCGGGGGCGTTCCCGTTCACGCGCGGCGTGCAGGCGACGATGTACCGCGGCCGCCTCTGGACCATGCGGCAGTACGCCGGCTTCGGCACGGCGCAGGAGACCAACGCGCGGTTCAAGCTCCTCCTCGAGGCGGGACAGACGGGACTCTCGACGGCCTTCGACCTCCCCACCCAGATGGGCCTCGACTCGGATTCGCCGCGCGCGCTCGGCGAGGTGGGGCGCGTGGGCGTCGCGATCGACACCGTCGAGGACCTCCACGCGCTGCTCGCCGGGATCCCGCTCGACCGCGTCTCGACGTCGATGACCATCAACGCGACGGCGGCGACGCTGCTCGCGATGTACGTGGTGGTCGCCGAGGAGCGCGGCATCCCGCGGGAGCGGCTGAGCGGGACGATCCAGAACGACATCCTCAAGGAGTACATCGCCCGCGGGACGTACATCTACCCGCCGGAACCCTCGCTCGGCCTCATCGCGGAGACGTTCCGGTTCTGCGCGGCCGAGGTCCCGAGCTTCAACCCGATCTCCATCTCGGGCTACCACATCCGCGAGGCGGGCGCGACGGCGGTCCAGGAGCTCGCGTTCACGTTCGCGAACGCGCTCGCCTACGTGCAGCGGGCGCTCGATGCGGGGCTCGCCGTCGACACCTTCGCGCCGCGGCTGAGCTTCTTCTTCGCCTGCCACAACGACCTCTTCGAGGAGGTCGCCAAGTTCCGCGCCGCGCGGCGGCTCTGGGCCACGCTCATGCGCGAGCGCTTCGGCGCGAACGACGCGAGCTGCAAGCTCCGCTTCCACACGCAGACCGGCGGCGTGACGCTGCAGGCGCAGCAGCCGCTCAACAACGTCGTGCGCGTCGCGGTGCAGACGCTCGCCGCGACGCTCGGCGGCACGCAGTCGCTGCACACCAACGGGTACGACGAGGCGCTCGCGCTCCCCACCGCCGAGGCGGCGACGCTCGCGCTCCGGACGCAGCAGGTCGTGGCGTACGAGAGCGGGCTCGCGCAGACGGTCGATCCGCTGGCGGGGAGCTACTACGTGGAGGCGCTCACCGACGAGGTGGAGCGTCGCGCGCGCGCACTCCTCGCCCAGGTCGAGGCGCTCGGCGGCTCGTCGGCGGCGATCGAGGCGCGGTTCTTCCAGGAGGAGATCGGCCGGTCGGCCTACGAGTACCAGCTGGGGGTCGAGTCCGGCGCGACGGTGGTGGTCGGCGTCAACCGGTTCGGTGACGGCGAGGCGCCGCCGATCATCCCCGCACCGGACTTCGCCGCGCTCGAGGCGGGGCAGCGGGCGCGGCTCGCCGCCGTGAAGGCCGCGCGTGACGGGGCGGCGGTGGCGCGGACGCTCGAGGCGCTGCGGACCGCGGCGCCGGCGTACGCGGGCGGCACCGGCGCGGTGGCGGCCGCGGCGGAGCGGCCGGGGGCCTCGCCGCGCGCGCCGCTCATGCCGCTGCTCATCGACGCCGTCCGCGCCCGCGCGACG
>CAZPJF010000339.1:0-4078 GCA_964586095.1 uncultured Gemmatimonas sp.
GGATCGCGCCGCCGATCCACTCCCCCTCGCGCGCGTCGCTCAGCCGGTACTCGGCCGAGTCGCGCGGCGCGCCGTTCGCCCCCACGGTGCGCCGCCGCAGCCAGACGCCGACCAGCGCATGGTCGTCCTGCGCGATGATCTCGACGCCCACGCGGTCGTCGGGCCCGACGATGGCCTCGCCCGTGGGCTCCACGATCTCGATCCGCGGCAGGGAGTCCTCGAGCACCTCCACCGAGAGGGGCGCCGGGAGGTCCGCGATCTCCTGCTGGGTGCCGCGCGCGGTCCATCCCCAGGTCGCGCTCGTCGTCGGGGTCCAGGTCCCGGCGAAGCCCGTGCCGCCGGTGCGGAACGCGATGCGCGAGCCGCCGGACACGAGCGCGACCTCGGCGAGGGCCTCCGACGAGTGGCCCTCGATGGCGAGCCGCGTGCCGGCGGGGAGCCGCAGCGGGAGGTCGGCATCGAGCCGCTCGTTCGCGCGCTGCAGGTACGCGGGATAGGTCGCCCGGATCGACACGTCCCCGAGGAAGGGACGGTCGACGACGAGCACATGCGCGGTGTCGCTCTGGGCGCGGCCGTCGTGCGCGACGAGCGCGAGGTCGGCGTCGACGTTGGTGAGCGTGACGGTCGCGCGGCCGTCGGCCCCGACGGTGAGCGTGGTGTCGCGCCAGTCAGCGCCGGTGAGGCGCCACGCGAGGGTGACCGTGCGCCGGCCGGGTGCGCGGAGCGCCACCGTGGCCGCGGCGCCGCGTGCGAGCCGGCGCGGCGCCTCCTCCACCGTGAGGGCCGGCAGCAGCGTGCCCCGCCAGGCCGCCACCGGGCTGAGCAGGGCGCGCCAGCCGTCGGGCAGCCGGTCGAGCGTCCCGCCGGCGAGCACCGCGACGTTGGCGAACGCGACGCCGGAGACGACCGCGGCCCGCACGATCCGGCGGCGGTGCCGCGGCGCCGGCTCGGCCGCCACGCCCGCGAGCGCGCCGCCGAGCGCGTCGGCCGCGCGCGAGACGAACACACCGCCCTCGTGCGCCACCTCGAGCAGCCCGGTGAGCGCGCCGCGCCGCAGCTGCTGCTCCTCCTCGATCGCCCGCGCGACGGCGCGCGAGGAGGTGCGCGCCGCGATCCGCCGCCGCACCGCGCCCGCCAGCGCCACGCCGCCGACGACCGCCACGAGCCAGATGCCGAAGGGCACCAGGGGCGGCAGGTCGAGCCAGCGCCCGCGCGCGAGCCAGAGCGCGCCCGCGGTGAGCAGCCCCACGACCGCGGCGAGCGGCGCGAGGACCGCCGCGACGCGCGCGGTGCGGACCGCGCGCGCGGTCTCGGCGCGGACCAGGTCGAGGACGCTCATCGCCCCACCCCGCTGGTGACCGCGTACACGAACAGGTTCACGCCCATGCGCAGCGCCGCCTCGTGCGACTCCGGCGGGTCGTCGGGATAGGTGCCGATGTCCTCCCAGCCGTTCCCGAGGTCGCTCTCGTGCGAGTAGAACACCGCGAGCCGGTCGCCGATGAAGATCCCGTAGCCGCGCGCCGGCTGCGCGTCATGCTCATGGATCTTGGGCAGCCCCTCGGGGAAGCGGTACACGATGCGGTAGATGGGGTGGTCGAGCGGCACGTCCACCAGCTTGCGGTCGGGGAAGACGCGCCCGATCTCGCGGCGGAAGTGCTCGTCGAGCCCGTAGTTGTCGTCGGCGTGGAGGAAGCCGCCCCGGAGCAGGTAGTCGCGGAGCCGCTGGACCTCGGCGTCGGTGAACTTGATGTTGCCGTGCCCCGTGAGGTGCAGGAACGGGAAGTCCCAGAGCCGGTCGTCGAGGAGCGTGGTGCGCGACTCGCGCGGCTCCACGGCGAGCGTGGTGCGCTCGCGGATGGCGCGGATCAGGTTCGGGAGCGACGAGGGGTTCGCGTACCAGTCGTCCCCGTCGTACTGCAGCCGGGCGACCGCCAGCCGCGGGGCGGCGGCCGGCGCGGGACCCGACGCCGGCGCGCCGGCGGGGCGCGACGCCGGGCGCGCGGCCCCGCCGAGCACGGCGCTGGCGGCCACGATCGCGATCACTCCCGGCACGGCTCGGCGGCGCATCACTCGTGGGCGACCCGGTAGGCGAGGTTCCTGGGGACGTGCAGGGACTCCATCAATACGCGCGTGACGTCGCGCGCGCTCAACCCCTCGGCGCGCAATGCCGCCGCGCGGTCGCGGACCGCGGCCTCGTCGAGCAAGGTATGCGACGCGCCGGCCACCAACAGGACCACTTCGCCGCGAACGTCGTGCTCCCCGTAGTACGCGGCGAGCTCGGCGACCGTTCCGCGCCGGAACTCCTCGTACTGCTTGGTGAGTTCGCGCGCCACGACCGCGGCGCGCGCGCCGGCACCGGCCGCCGAGAGCTCCGCCAGCGTCTCCCCCACCCGGCCCGGCGCCTCGTAGAGCACCGCCGTGTGCGGCAGCGCGACGATCTCCGCGACCGCGCGCGTGCGGTCCCCGCCCTTCCGCGCGAGGAAGCCGAAGAAGGTGAACCGGTCGGTGGGGAGGCCCGCCCCGGCGAGCGCCGCGAGGAGGGCGGAGGCGCCCGGGACCGGCGAGACCGGGACGCCCGCGTCGATCGCCGCGCGCACCAGGCGGCTGCCGGGGTCCGAGAGGAGCGGCGTTCCCGCGTCGCTCACCAGCGCGAGCGACTCGCCGCCCACCAGGCGTGCCACGAGCCCCGGCGTCGCCTTGGCCTCGTTGTGCTCGTGGTACGCGACCAGCGGCGTGCGGATGTCGAACCGGTCGCAGAGCACGCGGGTGTGGCGCGTGTCCTCCGCCAGCACCGCGCCCACCGCGCGCAGCACCTCGACGGCACGGGGACTCAGGTCGCCGAGGTTCCCGATGGGGGTGCTGACGATGTGGAGCGTCCCGGGCGTCGCCGCGCGGGCGTCACTCACCACTGCAGCTTCCAGGGCAGCGCGTCGTAGAGCCCCGCCGCCTGGAACATGTGGCGGCGCGCGCTCGTGAGCTCGCGGAGCACGGTCTCGGGCGCGGCGCCGCGCGGCTCCGCCTGGCGCAACGCATCCCCCATCCACGCCGCGACGGCCTTGGTGAGGGTCGTCGTGTCGGTGACCGGGTCGCGCACCGTGGGGAGCGAGGGCGAGAAGCGTTCGAGCAGCTCGAACTTGGGGACGAGGGTGCGCCGCACCCCCTCGACGAGCTCGCGGCCGTCCGCCACGCCCAGTTCGCCGAGCCGCTGGCCGGCCGCGGCCATCATCTCCCGGTAGGCCAGGATGAGGGCCGGCGCGGCCTGGGCCGGCAGCGCGTCGGCGCGCGGCCAGAGCCGCACCACGGGCTTGGACGCCGCGCCCTGCGGCGCGAGGAGCTGCTTGAGGTGGCCGGCGATGTCGCCCTGGCGCGTGTCGCTGAAGTACCCGCGGAGCGGCGACCCGGACGAGATGACGACGTAGTGCACCTGGCCGTCGACGCGGATCTCCACCGCCCCGTCGTGCATCGTCGCGTACAGGAAGGCGAGCAGCGCGTCGCCGTCGTCGAGCTTGAGCTCGCGCGGCCAGGGGAGCGGCGTCCCCGTCTGCGTGTGGAACATCGTGTCGAGCTGCTCGTCCGCCGCCTCGTGGAAGCAGATGCTCCCGTACTCGGCCGCCGTCGGCACGCGCGCGATGGCATCGCTGATCGCGATCGGCTGGAAGTGCTCGCCGTCGGTCGAACTGGTCGCGTTCACGACCTCCCCTTCCTCGAGGAAGAGGGTGATGAGCTCCTCGGGCAGCCAGACGGCGACGTACCCGTAGACGCGCGCGGCACGGTCGCGCTTGGCGTCGGTGAGGAGGTTCCGCAGGTGCACGTACGCCAAGCGGGTCCTGTGGAGCAGGACCCGCTTGGCCGGGTAGCGCAGGGCGTCGCGGGGGATCGCCATCAGCGCCGCGGGACGATCAGGCCGCGTGCTGCTCGAACTTCGCGGCGAGCGCCGCCTTCGGCACGGCGCCGATCACCTGGTCCACCAGCTTGCCGTCCTTGAAGAACAGCAGCGTCGGGATCGAGCGGACCTGGAACCGCATCGCGGTCTTCTGGTTCGCGTCCACGTCGAGCTTGGTCACCTTCACCCGCCCGG
>CAZPJF010000340.1:0-4056 GCA_964586095.1 uncultured Gemmatimonas sp.
GCCGCCGCTGCCGCCCCGTCGCCGCCGGCTGCGCCCGTGGCGCCCGCCGACGTGGCGCCGGCCGCCGCACCCGCTCCTGCGGTGGGCTCCGCAGCGGGCGCCGCTGCCGCCGAGGCGAGTCGCGTCTCGCAACCGACACCGGCCCGGCCGTCGAACATCCCGCCGTCGCCAGCCCCGGCCCCGGTGCTCGAGCCGCCAGCGGCCTCGCCCTTGCCTGCCGCGGCAGCGCAGCCGGCCGCGAACACGGCGCCCATCGTCGAGTCGCCCTCGGTGCCGCCCTCCGAGCCGACGCCGAAGGCACCGGCTCCGGGCACCCCGCTCTCCGGCGGCCCGAGCTTCGACGAACTGGCCTTCCTGAACTCGGTGGTCGGGCGCGCGTCTGCGCCCCTCAAGGTCGAGCCGCCCGCGCCGCGTGCCTCGCGACCGGTCCAGGAGGTCCGCGACGCCACCGCCACCAAGACGCCGGCCTCGGCGGCCCCGCCGCCTCCGCGTCCGTCGACTGCCGCGAAGGCCGTCGAGGGCGGGGAGGAGCCGTCCTCCGGCCCCCTCGGGCGTCCGACCCCCAGGACCTCGCAGGCGATCAAGACGCTCAAGTGCCAGGAGTGCGGGACGCTGAACTACCCCACCGAGTGGTACTGCGAACGGTGCGGCGGGGAACTCGCCGCGCTCTGACGCGAGCCGCGGGATCCGGGCGAGGGCAACGAACGAGGCGGCGCGGAACCCGGTTCCGCGCCGCCTCACCTTCATCCGTCGACCTTCATCCAGCCACGACTACTTGGCGAGCCTCGACTTCTGGCGCGCGGCCGCGTTCTTGTGGATGAGCCCCTTCCGCGCAGCGCGGTCGAGGAGCTGCGTCGCCTTGAGCTTCTCGGCGGGCGACGAGGCCTCGCTCTTCGCGGTCTTCAACGCGGTCCGGAGCGCAGCGCGCTGCGACCGGTTGCGCGCGGTCGCTGCCTTGGTCTTGCGCATGTTCTTCTTCGCGGACGCGATTCTCGGCACTGATGGATCTCCAAAGGTGATGTCAGGCGCGCGGCTCCCGCGCGCCGTAGCTCGGGAAGCCTAGGGACGGAGGGCCCCTAAGTCAAGGGAACGCCGTGCTTTGACTCCGTCGGCGCGGGGGTCTACCTTACGCCCCGACTGCCCGTGACGGGCCTCACTCCAGCCGCGCCGCGCTTGCCCCTGTCCGTCGTTCACCTTCCATCCCCGGCGCCCCGATGACCGCGGTCGAGCCCCAGCGGGCCGATGCCGCCTTCATCGTCGACATCGCCGGCTTCAACGGCCCGCTCGACCTGCTGCTCTCGCTCATCCGCGACGAGCAGGTCGACATCTACGACATCCCCGTGGCGCGCATCTGCGAGCAGTTCCTCGCGCGGATGCACGAGCTCAAGTTGAACGAGGCCGCGGAGTACCTCGAGATGGCGGCGCGCCTGATCCGCATCAAGGCGCAGATGCTCCTGCCGCGGAAGGAGGGCGACGACGGGTGGGAGGATCCGCGCGCCGAACTCGTGCGCCGCCTCCTCGAGTACCAGCAGATGCGCGAGGTGGTGGACGTCCTGGAGAAGCTCGGCGAGGACCGGCGGAACCGGTTCGGCCGGAGCTTCCTCCAGCAGGCGGCGGCGCCGCCGCCGGCGCCGCTGGCGCTCTCGCTCACCGACCTGCTCGTCGCGGTGGACCGCGTGCTGCGGGCGGCGCGCAAGCCGACCGTGCACGAGGTCGTGCCCCGCGCCCTCGATGTCGACGGCGCCATGACCACGGTGCGGGCCGTCCTCGCGCTGCGCGCGCTGGCGCGCTGGCGCGACGTGGTGCGCCCGGAGGCCGAACCGTGGGAGGTCCTCTCCGGCCTCCTTGCCCTGCTCGAGCTCGCCAAGCGCAGCGAGCTCCACCTGACCCAACCTCGACCGTTCGCAGACGTGGAGATCCGCCGTGAATTCGCTGGCGAAGCTGCTTGAGGCCGCGCTCTTCGCGAGCCCCCGTCCCATCCCCACCGAAGAGCTCGCGGCGCTGGAGCCCGAGGCCTCCCCGGCCGCGGTGCAGTCGGCGCTCGACGAGCTGCGCGAGCACTACGACGTGGACGGCCACGGCGTCGCGCTGCAGGACGTGGGCGGCGGGTGGCAGATCCTGACCCGTCCCGAGTACACGGAGGCGATCGAGCGCGCGCAGATGGCCGTGCGCCCGGCCCGGCTCTCGGCGGCGGCGCTCGAGACGCTGGCGATCATCGCGTACCGGCAGCCGATCGGGCGCGCCGAGGTGGCGGAGATCCGCGGCGTCGACGTCGGCGCGGTGATCAAGTCGCTGCATGAGCGCGGCCTCATCGACGTGGTGGGACGCGCCGAGGGACTGGGGCGGCCGCTGCTGTACGGGACGACGTCGGCGTTCCTGGAGCAGTTCGGCCTGCGCCACCTCGAGGAACTGCCGCGCGTGGACGAGCTCGCGATCGCGATGCGGAAGGGCGGCGAGCCCGCCGACGCGCTGCTCGCGCCGAGCGACACCATCGCGCTCGACGCGCCGGCGCCAGGCGCACCGGCACCCGCAGCGGCAGGTGCAGCGGCAGGTGCAGCGGCAGGCGCCGCGGCGGGCGTCCCGGTGCACGCCGATCCGGGTGCCGAGCCGGCCGTCGCGGAGGCGGGGCAGCCCGCGTGAGCGACGAGGCGATGCGGATCCATCGGGCACTCGCCCGCGCGGGGATCGCGTCGCGGCGGAAGGCCGAGGAGCTCGTGGCGGCAGGACGCGTGCGTGTGAACGGGGAGGTGGCGCGCACCGGGCAGTCGGTCGATCCCACCCGCGACGCGATCACGGTGGATGGCAAGCCGATCCGGCTCCCGCCGGAGGCCAAGTGGTACGTCCTCCACAAGCCGTCCGGGGTACTCACCACGCGGGCCGACCCCGAAGGGCGCCGGACGGTCTTCGACCTGGTGCCGCCCGACCCGGGCCTCACCTACGTCGGCCGGCTCGACTACATGACCGAGGGCGTCCTCCTGCTCACCACCGATGGCGACGCGGCGCACCGTCTCACGCACCCCAGCACGGGGGTGGAGCGGAGCTATCTCGCGACCGTGCGCGGCCCGGTGAAGGCCGCCGCGCAGGCGATCCGCGCCGGGGTGGAGCTCGAGGACGGCCCGGTGCATCCCGAGCGCGTCGAGGTGCTGCCCTCGTCGCAGCCGCGCGCGTTCGACCTCGCCCTCACCATCCGCGAGGGGCGCACGCGGGAGGTGCGCCGGCTCTGCGACGCGGTGGGGCTGGAGGTCCTCCGGCTCGTCCGCACCTCGTTCGGTCCGGTGAAGCTCGGCACCCTCGCCCCCGGCGCCTCGCGCGCCCTCACGCCAAAGGAACGCGAGCACCTGCTCGCCCTGACCCAGCTCGGGACGACCCGATGACGCAGCGCAACCTCACGCAGGACATCCTCGACCAGGTCTCCCAGCGCGTCGTCGGGCAGCAGGCGATGGTGGAGCGGCTGCTGATCGCGCTCCTCACCGGCGGCCACGTGCTGCTCGAGGGCGTGCCCGGCCTCGCCAAGACGCTCACCGTGCGGACGCTGGCGGAGACGGTCCGGACGAGCTTCAGCCGCATCCAGTTCACGCCCGACCTGCTCCCGGCCGACGTGGTGGGGACGCAGGTGTTCGACCAGCAGTCGGCGACCTTCTCGGTGAAGCGCGGGCCGATCTTCGCGAACATCGTCCTCGCCGACGAGATCAACCGCGCGCCGGCCAAGGTCCAGGCGGCGCTGCTCGAGGCGATGCAGGAGAAGCAGGTCACGATCGGCGGCACGAGCTTCCCGCTCGAGGAGCCCTTCCTGGTGCTCGCCACGCAGAACCCGATCGAGCAGGAGGGGACCTACCCGCTCCCCGAGGCGCAGGTCGACCGCTTCATGCTCAAGCTCCGCGTGGGGTACCCCACGCGGGACGAGGAGCGGGAGATCATGAAGCGCATGGCGGGGGGCGAGGCGATCCCGGTGCACGCGGTCGCCGGGCCCGAGGACCTCATGGCGGCCCGCAAGCGGATCGCGGCGCTCTTCCTCGACCCGCGGCTCGGCGACTACATCGTGGACCTCATCCACGC
>CAZPJF010000341.1:0-1314 GCA_964586095.1 uncultured Gemmatimonas sp.
CTGCCTTCTGCCTTCTGCCTTCTGCCTTCTGCCTTCTGCCTTCTGCCTTCTGCCTCAGTTCTTGTCCGGCAGCACCAGCGCCCCCAGCGGCGCCCCGCCACCCGGCGCGTCGGTCGCAACGATCGTCCGGACATGCCCCGCCGCGAAGGTGACCGTCGCATCGATCGCGACCGTGGTCGTCCCGGTCGGCGTCACGCGGATCTGGTACGTGCCGGCCGGCACCTCGAGGTAGGCGGAGATCGCGCGGAACGGCACGTTGGTCAGCACGGGGGTCGCCAGCGGGGCCCCCGGCGCCGTCACGTACACATCCACGCCCGCGGCCGCGGGGGCCGCATGGATCACGCGCACCTTCACGTTCCCCGCCGTGGGATCCGAGAGATCGTCCGTCGCCACCAGCGGCTGGATCCCGGCGAGCAACCCGGTCGCGAGCACCGTGTAGTCGCCGCGGGTCGCGACGTCGAGGTCGGCGTTGATCACCGTGGTCGTGGTGCCGGTCGCGCGCACCTGGATGTTGCGGCTCCCGGGCTCGACGGCCAGGAAGGGGGACGCGCCGCGATAGGCGACGTTGGTCAGGACCTGGGCATTGTCGACCAGGACATCCACCGCCGGCGCATCCGGCGAGGCGTGGACCACGCGGATCGTGCCGCGGCGCTCGGCGCCGGTCGGCTCGTCGTCGTCGGAGCAGGCGGCGAGGCCCAGCAGAGCCACGCCGACGAGGGCGAGGGAACGGATGCTGCGGATCATTGGTCGGACTCCGATGTTGGTTGGGTCAGTGCCGGCGCCGACCTCGGCGCCGCGCAGGCCCCGCAGCGCGGGGACTCGCGGTTTACGCCCGTCCTCGTGTCGAAGTTCCGTCCAAGAATTGTCTAGTTGCTACCGCGCCTTGGGCGGGTTCCGCTGGAACGACTTGTTGATGATCCGCCACTCGTCCCCGACCTTGAGCAGCGTCATGTAGTCGATGAAGTGCACCTGCGGGTAGTCCAGCTCGATGACCGCCACGGCCGCAGTTCCCTCGACCTGGACGCTCACGATCCGGCGCCGCCGCTGCGCCTCGTCCGCCGCCGGCCGGCCGCTCGCGCCGCCGATGTACTCGTCGGCTGTACGCGAGGCGAGCTTGCCCTCCGCCACCCACCAGAGCTTCGCCTCCTTCCAGAACGCCCGGCGAAATGCGCTCGAGTCGCCCGTCGCGTGCCCGCGCAGGTAGGCCTCGAGCGGGATCCGCACCGCCGCCTCATCCGTGGCGGCCGGGGCGCTCGGGGACGGCGCATCGAGGGAACCCTGCGCACCGGAAGCGATCGGCGTGAGGGCGACGAG
>CAZPJF010000341.1:1414-4040 GCA_964586095.1 uncultured Gemmatimonas sp.
ACGGCGCATCGAGGGAACCCTGCGCACCGGAAGCGATCGGCGTGAGGGCGACGAGGGCGACGAGAGCGACGAGAGCGACGCGGGCGACGCGGGCGACGCGGGCGACGCGGGCGACGCGGGCGATTCGGGCGACCCGGATGGCCAGTGCGGCGCGGGAGGCGGGGACGGTGAGGACGGCGGGGACGGCGAGGACGGCGGGGACGGCGAGGACGGCGAGGACGGCGAGGGAAGGACGGCTCACGGGTTGAAGCACGAGCGGCTCCGGTTGAAGTGGCACCCAAAGGCTAATCCGGGCGACGCAACGGATGGTCATCGGCAGGTGCGGGCCGCGTGAGGATTCGGGTTCGGCGGCGAGGCGGGAGGCGAGCCCACCCCGGGCGCCCGACAGGCACCGCTCCCCGGTCCTCGCCTCCGCGTACCGGCGCGCCGGGCCGCGAGCCCCCGATGGGAGCCCGCCGGGCTTTCGGGATATATTCAGCCCATGTCGAGCGAGCCCATCGCCTACCCTGCCCGCGTGCGCGAGGTGGCCGCACGCCGCGTGGTGGATTTCGCGGCGGAGCTCAACGACGCGCAGCGCCGCGCCGCGACGCACCCCGACGGCCCGCTCCTCATCGTGGCCGGCGCCGGCACCGGCAAGACCCGCACGCTGGTCTACCGGGTCGCGCATCTCATCGAACGCGGCGTCCGCCCCGACCGCATCCTCCTGCTGACCTTCACGCGGCGCGCCGCCCAGGAGATGCTCGCGCGCGCCGAGCGGCTCGTGGGGAGCGAGAGCCGTCAGGTGCACGGCGGCACCTTCCACGGCACCGCGCACCGGCTGCTCCGGCGGTTCGGCCCCGAGGCCGGCATCGCCGCGGACTTCACGATCCTCGACCAGGGGGACGCCGAGGACCTGATGCAGCTCTCGCGCGCGGCATGCGGCCTCGCCGACAAGACGAAGCGCTTCCCCAAGAAGGAGACGCTGCACCACGTCTACTCGCGCCACGTGAACACCGAGATCCCCGTCGGCGCGATCCTGCGCGAGGAGTACCCGCGGTTCATCGAGTTCGAGGACGACATGGCGCGCGTGTTCGCCGACTACACGCAGCGCAAGCAGGCGCGGAACCTCGTCGACTACGACGACCTCCTGCTGTACTGGGCGATGCTGCTCGAGGCGGACGCGGCGCGCGAGCTCGGCGACCGGATCGGCGCGCTCTACGACCACATCCTCGTCGACGAGTTCCAGGACACCAACGTCCTCCAGGCACGCATCCTCAGGGGGATGTGCCGGGTGCACCGCAACCTCACGGTGGTCGGCGACGACGCGCAGAGCATCTACGCCTTCCGCGGGGCGACCATCCGGAACATCCTCGACTTCCCGCGCGAGTTCCCCGGCGCCGCCGTCGTCACGCTCGAGCAGAACTACCGCTCCACGCAGCCGATCCTCGACGCCTCCAACACTCTCATCTCGCGCGCCGAGGAGCGGTACTCCAAGGAGCTCTACACCACGCGCACCGGTGGCGAGCGGCCCTGGCTCGTGACCGCGCAGGACGAGCCGCAGCAGACGCGCTTCGTGGTCGACCGCCTCCTCGAGCTGCACGAGGCGGGGACGCCGCTCCGCGAGATGGCGGTGCTGTTCCGGGCCGGCTACATGAGCGCCGACCTCGAGGTGGAGCTCACCGCGCGCAACATCCCGTTCGAGAAGTGGGGCGGGCTCAAGTTCCTCGAGGCCGCGCACGTGAAGGACGTGCTCGCCTTCCTCCGCGTGCTCGAGAACCCGCGCGACGAGGTGAGCTGGTACCGCCTGCTCCTCCTGATGCCCGGCATCGGCGACACCACGGCGCGGCAGGCGGTGCAGGCCCTGACCGACGCGCACTGGGCGCACGACGCGTTCGCGCGATGGGCGCCCCCGCCGCGGGCGCGGGAGGCGCACGGGCAGCTCGTGCAGCTCCTCGAGGCCCTCCGGCGGAGCGACCTCGAGCAGGAGCGCGGCGTGGCGCGCGACATCGCGCGCATCCGCGCGCTCTACGACGACATCCTCCGCGCCCGCTACGACCGCGAGGAGCCGCGCCTGGCCGACCTCGAGCGCCTGCAGGCGATCGCCGACGGCTTCCCGTCGCGCGCGGAGTTCCTCGCCGCGATCTCGCTCGACCCGCCCAGCTCCTCCACCGACTTCGGCTTCGGCGCCGAGTCCGAGGACGATGCGCTCATCCTCTCCACGGCGCACAGCGCCAAGGGCAAGGAGTGGGATGCGGTGTTCGTGATCTGGGCGGTCGACGGCTGGTTCCCCATGTCGCGCGCGCTCGGCGACGACGACCAGGTCGAGGAGGAGCGGCGCCTGATGTACGTCGCGCTCACGCGCGCGCGGCACCACCTCGCCGTCACGCACCCGTTCAACGTGTACCAGACGCGCCGCGGCGCCGACTACTCGCTCGCCCAGCTGAGCCGATTCCTCGACCGCGGCGTGGTGCGCTGCTTCCAGCAGGTGGTGCTCGAGTCCACCGGCCACCTCCCGCCGGCGGAGCCACCGGGCGCGGCGCCGCCGACCGTGGACCTCCGGGCGCTCATGCGCGGGCGCTTCGGCGGCTGAGCGAAGCTGGGTGAAGCTGGGTGAAGCTGGGTGAAGCTGGGTGAAGCTGGGTGAAGC
>CAZPJF010000342.1:0-4039 GCA_964586095.1 uncultured Gemmatimonas sp.
GGTTGGGGGCAGGGGGCGGGGGCGGGTTAGATTCCCGGTGCAGTGCGCAATGCGTGGTGCGTTCTGAGTGGTGCGTTGCGCGTCCCCTGCCCGATGCCAATGATCCGGTCCGTCCTCATCGCGATCGCCTGCGCCGCCGCCCCGCTCGCCGCGCAGGAGAAGGCGGCCGTGCCCGCCGGGCCGCCGCTCGCGCCGTTCGCCGCCATGCGCGTGGCCCTCGTGCCGGCGCAGCTCTGGAAGGCCGATTCCGCCGGGTGGTCGCGCGCCGTCGAGTGGCCGCGGCTCCGCCTGCAGCTCGACTCCGCCGTGCAGGCCGTGCTCGAGGAGCGCGGGCTCGGCCGCAAGTGGGCCTATGCCGCCGACGTGGTCCGCAGCGCCAAGCGCAACCCGACGTACGCGAGCGATCCGTATGCGCTCGGCGCGGGGCCGCTGCGCAGCGCCGAGCTCAAGGCGGGGATGCTGCTCCCCAACCTCCTCGCCGACAACCTCCGCACCGTGACCGCGCTCGGCGACACCCGCTACGCGCTCATCCCGGTGGAGCTCAAGGCCGTCGGCGGCCAGGTCGTGCTCCGCCTCGTCCTGGCCGATACTCGAGCGAGGTCCCTCACGTGGGCCGGCGACCTCCTCGCGCCCGGCGGCGACGGGATGGTCGCCGGCCTCGCCACGCGCATCGCGGACCTGATCGTCGAACCCTGATCGCGGCGGCTGCGCACCCCGCGCGCCGTCACCCCTGACACGCTTCCTTCCTGCCGCGCCGATGTCCTCCCCCCGCGAAGTCACCCTCATCCCCGGCGACGGCATCGGCCCCGCCATCACCGACGCGACCGTGCGCCTCCTCGAGGCCGCCGGCGCGCGCATCACCTGGGACCGCCAGGTGGCCGGCATGGCCGCGGTGAAGGAGCTCGGCGATCCGCTCCCCGAGGCGACGCTCGACTCGGTGCGCCGCACCAAGCTCGCCCTCAAGGGCCCGCTCGAGACGCCCGTCGGCAAGGGGTTCCGCTCGATCAACGTCGCCCTCCGCAAGGAGTTCGACCTCTACGCCAACCTGCGCCCCGCCAAGACGATCCTCCCCGGCGGACGCTTCGAGGGCGTCGACGTCGTGCTCGTGCGCGAGAACACCGAGGGGCTCTACGTCGGCATCGAGAACTACGTGAAGGTCGGCGACGACCCGCACGCGGTGGCGCAGTCGGTCGCGGTGGTGTCGCGCACCGGCGCGGAGCGCATCATCCGCTACGCCTTCGAGTACGCCGTGTCGCACGGCCGCCGGAAGGTCACCATCGTGCACAAGGCGAACATCCTCAAGTACTCGCAGGGGCTCTTCCTCGAGACCGGCCGCAAGGTCGCGGCCGAGTACGCGGGGCGCGTGGAGAGCGACGACAAGATCGTCGACGCGACGGCGATGGAGCTCGTGATGCGGCCCGAGCGGTTCGACGTGATCGTGACCACGAACCTCTTCGGCGACATCCTCTCCGACCTCACGTCGGGGCTGGTGGGCGGGCTCGGGCTCACGCCGGGCGCGAACATCGGCTACGACTGCGGCATCTTCGAGGCGGTGCACGGCACCGCGCCGGACATCGCCGGGAAGGGGATCGCGAACCCCACGGCGGTGATGCTCGCCGGCTGCCAGCTGCTCGACCACATCGGCGAGCAGGCGCGGGCCGACCGCATCCGCGCGGCGATCGAGGGCACGCTGCGCGAGCGGAGGGTCGTCACGCGCGACGTCGGCGGCTCCGCGAGCACCGACGAGTACACCGATGCCGTGATCGCGCGGCTCGCGGGCTGACCGCGGCGTCCGTGCGGATCCTCCAGCTCTCCGACATCCACTTCGGCCGTCACGCGGTCGCTGCGTACCACGCGGCGGCCGCGCGCCGCGTGGAAGCCGGGCGATATGACCTCGTCGCGGTGGTCGGCGACCTCACGCAGCGCAACTTCCGGTGGCAGTTCCGTGCGGCGCGCACCTTCCTCGACCGGCTGCGGGCGCACGCCCCGGTGTTCGTCGTGCCCGGCAACCACGATGTCGCGTGGTGGTGGAAGCCGGTCGGGCTCGGCGTGCGCGGCCTCATGCTGCGCGGCTACCGGAAGTGGATCGCCCCCGACCTCGAACCGGTCCTCCGGCTCCCGGGGGTGACCGTCGCCGGGATCAACTCGTGCCACGGCGTCCAGCCGTACACGGTCACGGCGCGCCTCCGCGACCTGAGCGTGGTCGGGGCGGTCCGCGCCGAGCAGTGGGCGCGGGCCAAGGCCGCGTTCGACGCGGCGCCGCGCGGGGACCTCAAGGTCCTCGTGTTCCACCACAACCTGCTGCGCGGCGACCTCTCCCGGCGCTGGGGGCTCGTGAACCGCGCCGACGGCATCCAGCAGGCGCTCGACACCGGTGCCGACCTCGTGCTCAACGGGCACGACCACCAGACGCGCATCGAGCAGCTCGACCTCGGGACGCGGCGCATGGTCGTCTCGGCCAGCACCTCGTTCTGCGAGCGGACGCGTGGCGGGCTCCCCGCCGCCTTCCAGGAGATCGAGGTCGCCCCCGGCGCGGTGACCGTGCGGGCGTGCGCCTGGGACCGCGAGGCGGGTGACTTCACGCCGCGACAGGACCGTATATTCCCGCGATGACCGCCCGCGCGCGCGTTCGCGACGACCTCCAGCTCGGCTTCGGCTTCGACGCGCCCGCGTCCGGCGAGACGGCGCTCCAGGTGTCCGAGGGAGCGCTCGCGGGCATGCAGGACGCCGCGCGCGAGGGCGCGCGGCCGGGTCGCCTCGCGCTCGTCCCCGACGAGACGCCCGCCCTCGACGACGACCTCGCCGAGCAGGAGGCCGAGGACCGCGCGGACGCCGAGCGCGCCGCCGACCGGCTCCTCGCGCGGCTCCGGGGCCTGGGGCTGCAGCACGTGCACCGCGTGGTGCTCACGCGGAACCGCAGCATCCTCGTGAGCGTGAAGGGCTTCGAGCTCCGCGTGCACGAGGGGTTCTGCGAGGCGCCCGAGGCGATCCAGGTGCAGATCGTCCGCTTCGTGATGGCCCGGCGGAAGTGGGAGCGCCAGGCGGCGCGCGACGCGATCGTCGCGCATCCGCTGCCGCGCCACACCAAGCCGCCGCGCGCGCCGGAGCGCACGCACCCCGACGACGAACCGCTCGCCGAGCGGCTGGCCGAGTGGCACACGCGGCTGAACGGGGAGCGCTTCGGGGCGCAGCTCGGGCTCGTGCCGATCCGCATCTCGCGGCGGATGGCGCGCCGGCTGGGCCACTACGCACCGGGCGTGGAGGGGGGCGGGGCGGAGATCGCGATCAGCGCGCGGCACTGCCGCCGCGACGGCTTCGCCGCGGCGCTCGACACGCTCCTGCACGAGATGGTGCACCAGTGGCAGCACGAGAACGGGCTGCCGCTCGACCACGGGGCGGCGTTCCGGCGGAAGTGCCGCGAGGTGGGGGCGGTCCCGAGCGCGAAGCGCACGGTCCGCTGAGCGGCCGCGCCGCGCGTCCGCGGCGGCCCGCACGACCCGCGCTTCACGGGGTCCGCCGTGCTCAGGCCGTGCCGTTCCGGGGCCGCACCCGCGCCAGCACCGCCTCCGCCATCGCCCGCGCGAGCTCCTGCTCGCCCATGAACACCTCGCCGATCGCCTCCCGGCGGAGCAGCTCGGCCTCCTCGTCGCCGTGCGTGCGCACGAAGACCGGCAGGTCGGGCCGCAGCTTCCGCGCGATCGCGCTCATCGCGCGCACGCCCACCGGGTCGGGCGTCGCGATCACCAGCGCCGCCGCCCGCGCGACGTGCGCCTGGACCAGGACCGCGGGCTCCGTCGCATCGCCGGCCACGGCGGGGACGCCCTCGTGCCGCAGCCGGTCGACCACCTCGCGGTTCTGCTCCGCCACCACGAACGGGACGCCGGCCGCACGCAGCGCGTCGCCGATCCGGCGGCCGACCCGCCCGTAGCCCGCGAGCAGCACATGGCCCGTGAGCGTCTCGGGCGTGAACGAGTGCGGCAGCTCGGCGAGCCGGTCGGCGGGGCGCGCCATGTACCGCGCGAGCCGTGAGCGGCCGAGG
>CAZPJF010000343.1:0-4032 GCA_964586095.1 uncultured Gemmatimonas sp.
GTGCCCTTGAACTCCTCGAAGATCACCTCGTCCATCCGCGAGCCCGTGCCCACGAGCGCGGTCGCGACGATCGTGAGCGAGCCACCCCCGTCGATCCGCCGCGCCGCGCCGAAGAAGCGCTTGGGCTTCTCGAGCGCCTTGGCGTCCACGCCGCCCGAGAGGATCTTCCCCGACATCGGCGTGACCGCGTTGTGCGCGCGCGCCAGCCGCGTGATCGAGTCCAGCAGGATCACCACGTCGCGCTTCGCCTCCACGAGCCGCTTCGCCTTCTCGATCACCATCTCCGCCACCTGCACGTGCCGCTTCGGCGTCTCGTCGAACGTCGACGCCACCACCTCGGCCGTCGGCACGCTCGCGATGAAGTCCGTGACCTCCTCGGGGCGCTCGTCGATCAGCAGCACGATCAGCACGATCTCCGGGTGGTTCTCCGCGATCGCGTTCGCCATCCGCTGCAGCAGGAGCGTCTTCCCCGCGCGCGGCGGCGCCACGATCAGCCCGCGCTGGCCCTTCCCGAGCGGGGCGATGAGGTCCGCGAGGCGCATCGACATCCCGCCCGCCGCCGACTCGAGGCGGATCCGCTGGTCGGGATAGCGCGGCCGCAGCGCGTCGAACCCCACGCGCCCCTGGATCGCCTCCGGCGGCAGCCCGTTCACCGACTCCACCTGGAGCAGGGCGAGGAACTTCTCCCAGTGCTTCGGCGGCCGCACCCGCCCGCGGATGGTGTCGCCCGTCCGCACCCCGAAGCGCCGCACCTGCGACTGCGAGACGTAGATGTCGTCCGGGCCGGCGAGGTAGCTGTGGTCCGGGCTCCGCAGGAAGCCGTGGCCCTCCGGCACCAGCTCCAGGGTCCCCTCCGCCACCAGCTCGTCGCCGCGGGCGAGCAGCGCCCGCTCGATGCGGACCAGCTGGTCCTGCCGCCGCAGGTCGGCGAGGTCGGCGAGGCCGAGCTCGTCGGCCAGTCGGAGGAGCTCGGCCGCGTTGGCGCGGCGGAGGGAGACGAGGTCCACGTGCGGGATGGCGGGGGGATTGCTCGGGGCCGCCGGCCCGCGCGCGCAGGCGCGGGAGGGGAGGTGGGGGCTGGCCCGGGGATCAGGGGAGCAGTGCGCGAGGCGGGATTCGAACCCACGACCTTCGGCTCCGGAGGCCGACGCTCTATCCAGCTGAGCTACTCGCGCGAAGTCCCGTAACCTAGCGGGAGGCGGGGGGCGGGGGTAGGGCGCGGGGTGGGTTCCCTCACACCGGCGTCGGGCGGCGGGATGATGCGGGAACGCCTGACGGCCCCTATCGTAGTCCGCGACGGGTCGTCCCACGCAGTCCCCCTGTGACCAGGAGCCGTGGATGTCCACCCCCTTCGCCCCCATCGACGCCGACACCATCACCGCGCTCAACAAGGGCGACGAGAAGGCGCTCGAGCGGATCTTCCGCGCCCACTACGAGGTCCTCCTCGAGCGCGCGCTCGAGCGCCTCAAGGACGAGAAGGCCGCGGCGCCGCGCCTCGTGGCCGCCGCCGTCCGCGAGCTCTGGGAGGAGCGCGAGGGCTTCCACTCGAGCACCGAGGTCGAGGGCTTCCTCAACGAGGAGTTCCGCCACCGCGCCCGCGCCATCCGCTCGCGCATGGCGGCGGTCCACCGCTTCGAGAAGTCCGAAGGCGTCAAGGAGCATGCGCCGCATGCGCCGCCCAGCGCCGACCAGCTCTGGCAGGAGATCGCCACCGCGCTCCACACGCCGGTGGTCGACGCCGCCACCCAGGCCAAGCGGCGCCGGGAGCATGCGGCGCACGATGCGGCGCACCACATCGCGGCCGCGACCACGCGCCGCAACTGGAAGGTCCCGGCGCTCCTCACCGCCGTCTTCGGGCTCGTGATGTGGGGCGGCTACAACTGGATGTCGCGCACCAGCAAGGCGTCGGTCATCTCGCAGATGCTCGCCTCCCCCGAGGCGCCCAACGTCACCACCCGCCCCGGCCAGCTCGGCTCGGTCACGCTCGGCGACAGCAGCGTGGCACGCCTCGGCGCCGACTCGCGCATCACCATGGTGGCCGGCTTCGGCCGCGAGTACCGCTCCGCCACCGTGAACGGCACCGCGTCGATCGCGGTCGCGTCGGGGAACGCGCTCCCGCTCGAGGTGCGCCTCGGGCCCGTCTCCGTCACGTCGAGCACCGGCGAGTTCGCGGTGCGCGACTATCCCGACGAACTCCAGCGCTACGTGCAGGCCAAGGGCGAGGGCGTGCGGGTCGCCTGGGCCGACGGCGAACGCGCGCTCGCCGCCGGCGGGACCGTCGCGATCGACCGCGGGACGGGGGTGGTGCGGGACGCCACGGCCGACGAGGCCGCGATGGCCTTCGGGTGGCTCGACGGCAAGCTCGTGCTCCCCGGCTCCACGGTGCGCGACGCGATGCGCGCGCTCTACCGCTGGTACGGCCTCGACATCGCCGTGCGCGACTCGGTCACCCTCGACCGCCCCGTCGCGCTCGACGTGCCGCTCGAGTCGTCGCAGGCGGCGATCGCCGCGATGGAATCCGGGGCGCAGCTCAAGTTCGAGTGGGTGCAGAACCGGATGACCTTCAAGGACGCCGCACCCGGGCGCTGAGGCCTCAGGCCCCGCCGGCGCCCGACGGCGTCGGCGGGGCGCCCAGGCGCAGCATCAGCTGCGCGGCGCTCCACATGCCGGCCACCGGCGCGGCCCAGTAGAGCCAGTGGAGCGCCCAGGTGCGGCCCACGAGCGCCGGGCCGAACGAGCGCGCGGGGTTCATCGACGCCCCGGTGAGCGGACCCGCCACCAGCACGCAGACGCCCACCGCGAGTCCCACGCCGAGCGCGGCGAAGCCGCGCGGGGTGCGCTCGTCGACGCCGGCGCCCATGACGCAGACCATGATCAGGAACGAGGCCGCGAACTCGATCGCGAAGGCGCGGGCGGGATCGAGCGCGGTGGTGGTCGGCGCGAGCCCGGCCGCGTCGCCGAGGACCCAGAGCAGCACCGCGCTCCCGAGCGTGGCGCCGAGCATCTGCGCGGCGATGTGCGGCACCACCTCGCCCCGCGGCACGCGCCCGGCGGACCAGAGCGCGATCGTCACCGCGGGGTTGATCTGCGTGCCGGAGAGGTTGCCGAACGTGTAGATGAGCACGGTGACCAGCATCGCCCAGGTGAGCGCGATGCCGACGAGCCCGAGGGGCGTGCCGTGCAGGCCGTTCACCATCACGGAGCCGCAGCCGAACGCGACGAGGAGGGCGGTGCCGACGAGCTCGGCGGCGAGGCGGCGGGCGAGCGGGGTCACGCGGGCTCCGGGGGGAGAGGGTCCGGTATCTTGGCGCGCGGCTCCTCGGTTTGGCAATGTTCCGGGGGCGGCCCGGCGATGAATCCGGCGCGCGTGCGGCGAGGTAGGGTCGGACTGGAGGTCCTGCGGCACATCATGGCGGCGCGGCTCACGCGGGTTCGACGGAGGCGGGATGAACGAACGGGCGTGGCTGACGGGAGCGTCGATGGCGGGCGTGGCCCTCTTCATCGTCCATTGGTCGCAGGATGTCGTCCTCGGCATCGACGCCGTCGGCATGCAGAGCTACGTCGGCGTGGCGATCTGCCTCGCGTGGTTGCTGTCGGCGACGGTCTTCCGTGCCGGCAGGCCCGGACGGATCGTGCTGCTGCTCTTCTCGCTGCTCGCCGCGGCGATGCCGGCACTGCACCTGCGCGGCACGCGGATCGCCACGATCGCGGTGGGCGAGGGCGGCCTCGCGTATCTCGTGGTGCTCTTCACCGGCGCGGTGGTCTCGGCGTTCGCGAGCGTCCTCGCGGCGCGGGCGCTCGGACGCGACCTGACCGGGCGCTCCGCGCCGCCGTAGCGGCGGACCTCGCGCGGCTGGGGCCACGGACCTTGCGCGGCTGGGGCCCCACGGACCTCGCGCCGCCGCTGCCACGGGCCGCGCGCCGCGGGGGCATCCGCTCTCGCGTCGCGTGCCCCGAAGCACGAAGCACGAAGCACGAGGTCCCGCACCGTCGCGCGACGGTGCGGGACCTCGAAGGGTGGCGATAGTCGGG
>CAZPJF010000344.1:0-4024 GCA_964586095.1 uncultured Gemmatimonas sp.
GCGACGAAGGCGAACCCGCTCAAGGTGCCGATCGTCATCCGCCTCACCGGCACCAACGAAGAGATCGCGATGAAGATCCTGCAGGAGAACGGGTTCTCCGCCTCCAGCGACATGGACACGGCCGTGAAGACCGCGGTCGAGCTCGCCAAGGGAGGCAAGTGAGATGAGCGTCTTCATCGACAAGAACACGAAGCTCGTCATCCAGGGCATCACGGGCCGTGACGGCTCGTTCCACGCCAAGCAGATGATGGAGTACGGCACCCAGGTCGTCGCCGGCGTGACGCCGGGGAAGGGGGGCCAGAAGTTCGAGGGCACGGTGCCGATCTTCAACACCGTGGCCGACGCGGTGAAGGCGACGGGCGCGAACACGAGCGTGATCTACGTGCCGCCGCCGTTCGCCGCCGACGCGATCATGGAGGCGGCGGCCGCCGGCGTCTCGCTCGTGGTCTGCATCACGGAAGGCGTGCCGGTGCTCGACATGACGAAGGTCCATCCCTTCGTGAAGGAGCGCGGCGTGCGGCTCATCGGCCCCAACTGCCCGGGGCTCATCACGCCGGGCGAGGCGAAGGTCGGCATCATCCCCGGCCGCATCTGCACGCCGGGGCCGGTGGGCGTGGTCTCGCGCTCGGGCACGCTCACCTACGAGGTGGTCTACCAGCTCACGCGCGCCGGCATCGGCCAGACGACCTGCGTCGGCATCGGCGGCGACCCGATCAACGGGACGAACTTCATCGACTGCCTCGAGGCCTTCGAGAAGGATCCGAAGACCAAGGCGGTGGCGATGATGGGCGAGATCGGCGGGACGGACGAGCAGGAGGCCGCCG
The DNA here is from genome assembly GCA_964586095.1 of uncultured Gemmatimonas sp. Classification (GTDB taxonomy): domain Bacteria; phylum Gemmatimonadota; class Gemmatimonadetes; order Gemmatimonadales; family Gemmatimonadaceae; genus Pseudogemmatithrix. The sequence goes on from CAZPJF010000344.1 coordinate 825, forward strand.
AGTTCGTCCGGACGCACATGAAGAAGCCGGTGGTGGGCTTCATCGCCGGCCAGACCGCGCCGCCGGGGCGCCGCATGGGGCACGCGGGCGCGATCATCTCGGGCTCGGCGGGCACGGCGGCGGAGAAGATCGAGGCGTTCAAGGCGGCCGGGATGGGCGTCGCAGCGCGGCCGATCGACTTCGTCGAGCTCATCAAGGCCAGACTCAAATAGGATGAAGGGTGAACGATGAATGGTGCAAGTGGACTTACCTTCCTGGGACATTGATATGGCGCTCAGCTATACGTTCTCGATCATCAAGCCCGACGCCTTCAACTCGGGCAAGGCCGGCAAGATCCTCGCCCACCTCGAGGGTCAGGGCTTCGTCCTCAAGGCGGCCCGCGTGCTGCAGATGACGCGGAAGCAGGCCGAGGAGTTCTACGCGGTCCACCGCGGCCGGCCGTTCTTCGGCGAGCTGGTGGAGTTCATGAGCTCGGCCCCCTGCATGCCGTTCATCGTCCAGAAGGCCGATGCCGTCTCGGCCCTCCGCGATGCGATCGGCGCCACGGACCCCGCCGAGGCCGCCGCCGGCACGGTCCGCAAGCTGTACGCGGAGTCCAAGGGCAAGAACGCGATCCACGCCTCGGACTCCGACGAGAACGCGACCCGCGAGGCGCGCTTCTTCTTCGCAGAGGCGGACAGTCTGTAGGCAGAAGGCAGACGGCGGGAACCCGTAGTGGGCAGTCGGACTCCTGCGCGGGCAGACGGAAGGGGGCGCAGCGCAAGCTGGCGCCCCCTTCTCCGCATCCGGCCCCTCTCCGCATCCGGCCCCTCTCCGCATCCGGCCCCTCTCCGCATCCCGCACCGAGATGCCTCGGGCCACCACTCGGCAACGCAGTTCCCCGCATCCCGTCCCCAGCCCGCACCCCGTACCGCCCGGGCGCCCCGCATCGGTGGTCACCTCCCCGCATCCCCCCACCGCATAAGTCCCGGTCAGCCCGAGACTTGCCCCTTGAAGCCCCCCGCATCCACCGCTACCTTTCAGAGCTATGCTGTCGTTCGACATCCGCACCCTGTCCCAAGGCCCAGTTCTGGTCGACGCTGACCTCTCGGCCGACGACGCGGTGTGGATGGAGGGCGACATCCGTCCCGTTTCCAGCGTCCATGTCACCGGACGCCTGAGCGGGGCCGGCAGTGGCCGGTACTACTTCAGCGGCGGGTTCCACGGGACCGCCGCGGGGGAGTGCCGCCGGTGCCTGGTGCCGGTGGAGAGTCCCGTGAGCGGCGACGCCCACTTCCTCTACGCCGACGCCGACGACGAGAACGCGGACGAGCCGGACGTCTTCCCGCTGGGCGACCTCGGGACGATGCTCGACCTCCGCCCCGCGATCCGTGAGCAGTGGCTGCTCGAGGCCCCGTCCCTCCCGCTGTGCCGGCCCGACTGCCAGGGCCTCTGCCCGGTGTGCGGGATCGACAAGAACGTCAGCTCCTGCACCTGCGTCATCTCCGCCTGATCCCGACTCACCCTAAGCAGCAAGGTTCCCGATGGCCGTCCCGAAGCGTCGCACCTCCAAGCGCAAGAAGCGCGCCCGCAACACCCACAAGACCGCCCCGGCGATCAACATCCAGTCGTGCCCCAAGTGCGGCGAGATGAAGCGCCCGCACCATGTCTGTGAGAACTGCGGCTACTACGCCGGCGAGCAGCGGGTCGCGGCGCGCGAAGCGTAGTCATGGCGCGCATCGCGCTGGACGTGATGGGGGGCGACCACGCCCCCGCCGCGCCGATCGCCGCCGCACTGCTGGCCATCCAGGAACTCGGGACTGAGCACCAGATCCAGCTCGTGGGACGCGAGAGCGTCATCCGCGAGCAGCTCAATGCCCAGCTCGCCGCCGCTCCGGCCCTCCTGGTCGAAGCGGCGACGCGTTTCGACCTCATCGACGCGCCCGACGTGATCGAGATGACCGACAAGCCGTCGGTCGCGATCCGCGGCAAGCCGCAGTCGTCGATGGCGGTCGGCATCCGCCTGCAGGCCGAGGGGCGCTCCGACGCGTTCGTCTCCGCCGGCAACACCGGCGCGCAGATGGCCGCGTCGACGTTCATCCTCAAGCTCCACGAGGGGCTCTCGCGGCCGGCCATCGGCACCGTCTTCCCGACCGCGAAGCAGCCCGTGGTGGTGCTCGACTCCGGCGCCAACGTCGACTGCTCCCCCGCCGAGCTCGTGCAGTTCGCGCGGATCGGCCACGTGTACGCGCGGGACATCCTCGGCCGGGCCAACCCCGCCGTCGGGCTCCTCTCCATCGGCGAGGAGCCGGAGAAGGGGAACGCGGCCGTGAAGGAGGCGCACCAGCTCCTCCTGGGCGCCGGGCTCAACTTCATCGGCAACGTCGAGGGGCGCGACATCCCCAACGGCGCCTGCGACCGCGGCCCGATCGACGTCGTCGTCTGCGACGGCTTCACCGGCAACGTCCTCCTCAAGTTCTACGAGGCGGTCGCGCCGATGCTCTTCGGGATGATGATGAAGAACGGCGTGACCCGCGAGCAGATCGGCGCCATCGTGCACGCGCTCGACTACGCCAAGTACGGCGGGGCGCCGCTGCTCGGCGTGAAGGGCGTGAGCATCATCTGCCACGGGAAGTCCAATCCCGAGGCGATCAAGAACGGCATCCTGGCGGGTCTGCGGACGGTCGAGTCGCGGATGAGCCAGCACATCGGGGAGCAACTCGCCAAGTGAAGCGTCCCGTCGCCATGCTCGCCGCCACGGGACATGCCGTCCCGAAGCGCGTCTTCACCAACCACGACTTCGCGGCCATCGGGGTGGACACCACCGACGAGTGGATCCGCGAGCGCACCGGGATCGGGCAGCGCTACATCGCGGGCGAGGGCGAGACGCTCACGTCGATCTGCACCGAGGCGGCCCGCGTCGCCCTGCAGCGCGCCGGGGTGACGGCGAGCGAGCTCGACGCGATCATCCTCGGCACGGCGAGCCCCGACCGGCTCCTCCCGTCGACGGCGGTGGAGATCCAGGCCGCGCTCGGCGCCACGCGCGCCGTGGCGTTCGACCTCGACGCCGCCTGCTCGGGCTGGCTCTACAGCGCCCAGGTCGCCGAGGGGCTCATGGCGACCGGGAACTTCGAGACGATCCTCGTGATCGGCGGCGAGGTCCTCTCGCGCATCATCAACTGGAAGGACCGCAACACCTGCGTGCTCTTCGGCGACGGCGC